>NZ_JALPKQ010000070.1:0-19923 GCF_051383655.1 Geodermatophilus sp. CPCC 205761 | reverse complement strand
CCGGCCATGCCGGGGCCGGGCCCGTCCGCACCGAACCTCCCGCCCCCCGGCGATCTCCGCGGAGAACGACGGGCAACGGGTCCCCGCAGGGCCGGGACGTGAGTCGACCCCTTCGTCACGTGACGGAAGGGGTCGACGGCGGGGGCGGAGCGAGCGTCAGGGGACGACGCGGCGGATGCCTCCGTAGGACAGTGCGGCGACGACGGCGGCGATCGCGACGGGGATGCCGATGGCGAGGGTGCCGGTCGACTGGTCGGTGAGCCAGCGCCAGACGTCGCCCCACGCGTTCAGGCCGGTCGCCAGGACGGCGAGCCCGCCGGAGAACAGCACGCTCAGGATGACCAGCGTCCACAGGCCGTTGGACCCCCAGCGCTTGAACACCACACCGATGCCGATGCCGGTGAAGATCAGCGCCAGCATGGGCGCACCCGAGACGAGGACCTGCAGGAAGAAGTTGTCCACCAGCATGGGTGTGGGAACCCAGAAGTTCAGGTCGACGCCCCAGCCGCCGGTGGCCTGTCCGATCTCGTTGAGGACGGCGAGCGCGATGCCGTACCCCAGCGCCGACAGGACGCCGACCAGCGCGGTGCCGAGCCAGTAGGTGCGCCGGCTCAGGCTGACGCCCATCGCGAACGGCAGCAGCTGGGTGAGCGCCTGGACGAACACGACGCACACCGTGATGTAGAGCGCCGTGACGCCACCGGTGAAGTTGTTCGGGTCGTGCTGCGCGACGTCGGCGAGCCCCCAGATGGCCACGTTGAGGGCGAAGCTGATCCCGACGACCATCCACGGCACGCCGAAGATGACCAGGGGGTGCACGACCTGCAGGCGGGCTGCGGCGAGGACACGGTTCATCGGGTGACCTCCTCGAGGTCGTCGGAGGTGGCGGCGGCGGCGTCCGGTCGCGCGGTGCTCAGGCTCATGGCCACGACCAGTTGCTGGAGGGTGGTCGGCTCCCAGGACAGGCCGGCGGCGCTCGCGTCGTCGCCGTCCGCACCGTTCCGGAGCCGGACGACGGCCCGACTGTGCCCGCCGACGGACTCGCTGTGCAGCAGCTCGTGCCGGCCGGTGAAGGCGGCCACCGCAGCCCGCGGGCCGGTCACCGTGAGCGCGGAGCCGCGCAGGGACTCGGCGTCGGCATCGAGCAGCACCCGGCCGCGGTCGATCAGCAGCACCCGCTCGAGCAGGCTGGCGATCTCCTCGATCAGGTGCGTGGAGAGGACGACGGTGCGGGGGTGCTCGGCGTAGTCGGCCAGCAGCCGGTCGTAGAAGAGCTGCCGGGCGACGGCGTCCAGGCCGAGGTAGGGCTCGTCGAAGAGCGTGACCGGCGCCCGCGAGGCGAGCCCGATGACGATGCCGACGGCGGAGTTCATGCCGCGGGACAGCTTCTTGATCGTCCGCTTGGCCGGCCGGTCGAAGTCCTGCAGGAGGGCGGCCGCGAGGTCGCCGTCCCAGGCGGGGAACAGCATCGCCGCCGCGGCCAGGGCGTCGCGCACCCGGAAGTGGTCGGGGTAGCGCTGTCCCTCCTTGATGAAGCAGATCCGGCTCAGCACGTCGTCGTTCTCGTACGGCCGCGCACCGAACACCTCGACCCGCCCGCTGGTCGGCACGCGGTGGCCGGTCAGCAGCTGCATCAGCGTGGTCTTGCCGGCGCCGTTGCGGCCCAGCAGGCCGGTGATGGCGTCCTGCTCGATGACGGTGCTGACCCCGTCCAGGGCGGTGTGCTCGCGAAAGCGCATGGTCACGTCGTGCACGGTGGCGACGGCGGTCATCGGGTCTCCTCCCAGCGGTCGATCATGTCGGCGAGCTCGCGGACGGTGATGCCGAGCTTCTGTGCCTCGGTCATCAGCGGGCGCACGTACTGGTCGGCGAACTCGCTGCGCCGACGCTTGAGCAACTGCTCACGGGCGCCCGTGGCGACGAACATCCCGACTCCTCGTCTCTTGTGGAGGACCCCGTCGGCCACCAGCTGGTTGAGCCCCTTGGCCGCCGTCGCGGGGTTGATCCGGTGGAAGGCGGCCAGCTCGTTGGACGAGGGCGCCTGGCTCTCCTCGGCGAGGGAGCCGTCGACGATGGCGTTCTCGATCTCGTCGGCGATCTGCCGGAAGATCGGGCTGCCGTCCTCGATCACGGTCCGACCCGCGCCACGCCCCGCTGGCTCATGGGTTCATTACTCATGTAATGAACCGTAGGACCGGGCAGGTCCACCGCGCAAACCCACTACGGTGGGTCGATGGACGACGGCGCCCTCCGCCCCTTCACCGTCGACGTGCCCCGGGACGACGTCGAAGAGCTGCGCCGCCGGCTGCGGGCGACCCGCTGGCCGGAGCCCCCGACCGTCGACGACTGGTCCCAGGGCGTTCCGCTCGGCGACCTGCGGGACCTCTGCCGCTACTGGGCCGAGGAGTACGACTGGCCGTCCCGGCAGGCGCGGCTCAACGCCGTCGAGCAGGTCGTCACCGAGGTCGACGGCCTGCCGATCCACGTCCTGCACGCCCGCTCGCCGCACGAGGGCGCCCTGCCACTGGTCATGACGCACGGCTGGCCGGGGTCGGTCGCGGAGTTCCTCGACGTGCTGGGCCCGCTCACCGACCCCGCCGACCCGCGGGACGCCTTCTCCGTCGTCGTCCCGTCCCTGCCGGGCTACGGCTGGAGCGGGAAGCCGGCCGCCCCCGGGTGGGGGCTGACCCGGACCGCCGACGCGTGGGCGGAGCTCATGACCCGGCTGGGCTACGAGCGGTTCGGGGCGCAGGGCGGCGACATCGGCTCGTTCGTGTCGGCCAACCTCGGCGCCCGCCACCCCGACCGGGTGGTCGGCGTCCACGTGAACATGGCGGTCAACGGGCCGCCGGAGGGGCAGACGGAGTTCACCGAGCGGGAGCAGCGGGCGCTGGAGCGGGAGCGCCACTACCGGACCGTCGACGCCGCCTACAACCAGCAGCAGCGGACCCGCCCGCAGACCCTCGGCTACGGGCTGACCGACTCCCCGGCCGGCCAGTGCGCGTGGATCCTCGAGAAGTTCTGGTCGTGGACCGACAGCGGCGGCGACCCGCTCGGGGTGCTCGGCGCCGACCGGCTGCTCGACCACGTCTCGGCGTACTGGTTCACCGGCTCGGCGACGTCGTCGGCCCGGATGTACTGGGAGATGGCCCAGGAGCCGGCCGCCCGGACGCCGACCGTGCCGGTGCCGGCCGGCGTCTCGCTGTTCCCGCGCGACATCCTGCAGCCGACCCGCGAGTGGGCGTCGGCGCAGTACCGCGACCTGCGGATGTGGCGCGAGCACGACCGGGGCGGCCACTTTGCGGCGATGGAGCAGCCGGAGCTGCTGGTGGCCGATGTGCGGGAGTTCTTCCGCCCCCTCCGGTGAGCGGCCGGCCGGCGCGCAACAGACCTGTCACACCGCCCGGTTACCGTCCGGGCTCCGCCGCACCCGGGAGGCCCGCCCGTGCACCTGACCCCCCACGAGCAGGAACGGCTGCTGCTCTCCTACGCCGCCGAGCTGGCCCGCCGGCGCCGGGCGCGCGGGCTCAGGCTGAACCTCCCGGAGGCGACGGCCGTCGTCACCGACCACGTGCTCGAGGGCGCCCGCGACGGCGTGCGCGTCGCCGAGCTCATGCAGTCGGGCCGCACGGTCCTCTCCCGGGACGACGTCATGGACGGCGTCCCCGAGCTGCTGGGGGAGGTGCAGGTGGAGGCGACGTTCCCGGACGGGACCAAGCTGGTGACCGTCCACCACCCGATCCCGTGAGCGCCAGCGAACGGGACCATCGAGCAGAGCCCGTGAGCGCCGGCGAACGGGACCATCGAGCAGAGCCCGTGAGCGCCGGCGAACGGGACCATCGAGCAGAGCCCGTGAGCGCCGGCGAACGGGACCATCGAGCAGAGCCCGTGAGCGCCGGCGAACGGGACCATCGAGCAGAGCCCGTGAGCGCCGGCGAACGGGACCATCGAGCAGAGCCCGTGATCCCCGGTGAGGTCATCGCGGCGGTCGGCGAGATCGAGACGCGGCCGGGGGCGCCGCGGGTGGAGCTGGAGGTGACCAACGCCGGCGACCGCCCGGTGCAGGTCGGCTCGCACTTCCACTTCGCCCAGGCCAACGGGGCGCTGCTGTTCGACCGCACCGCGGCCCACGGGCACCGGCTGGACGTCGCGGCGGGCACCGCGATCCGGTTCGAGCCGGGCATCACCCGCTCGGTGACCCTGGTGCCGCTGGCGGGTGCGCGCGTCGTGCCGGGGCTCACCCGCGAGGGAGGGCTGCGCTGATGGTGCGGCTCTCCCGCGAGCGCTACGCCCAGCTGTACGGGCCGACCGTCGGCGACCGCGTCCGGCTGGCCGACACCGACCTGCTCATCGAGGTCGAGGAGGACCGCTGCGGCGGCCCGGGGCTCGCGGGTGAGGAGGCGGTCTTCGGCGGCGGCAAGGTCATCCGCGAGTCGATGGGGCAGGGCCGGGCGACCCGCGCCGAGGGTGCGCCCGACCTGGTGATCACCGGTGCCGTCGTCCTCGACCACTGGGGGATCGTCAAGGCCGACGTCGGCGTCCGCGACGGCCGGATCGTCGCGCTCGGCAAGGCGGGCAACCCCGACACGATGGACGGCGTCCACCCCGCCCTGGCCATCGGCCCCGGCACCGAGGTGCTCGCCGGCAACGGCCGGATCCTGACCGCCGGCGGCATCGACTGCCACGTGCACTTCATCTGCCCGCAGATCGTGCCGACGGCGCTCGGCTCGGGGGTCACCACGCTCATCGGCGGCGGCACCGGGCCGGCGGAGGGGTCCAAGGCCACCACGATCACCCCGGGCGACTGGTACCTCGCCCGGATGCTCGAGGCGATGGACCCGTGGCCGGTCAACGTCGCGCTGCTGGGCAAGGGCAACACGGTGCGGCGGGAGGCGCTGGCCGAGCAGCTGAGGGCCGGTGCCAGCGGGTTCAAGCTGCACGAGGACTGGGGCTCCACGCCGGCGGCGATCGACGCGTGCCTCACCGTGGCCGGTGAGCACGGCGTCCCGGTGGCGCTGCACTCGGACACCCTGAACGAGGCCGGGTTCGTCGAGGACACCCTCGCCGCGATCGCCGGCCGGAGCATCCACGCGTACCACACGGAGGGAGCCGGGGGCGGTCACGCGCCCGACATCATCACCGTGGCCGGGCACCCCAACGTGCTGCCGTCGAGCACCAACCCGACCCGGCCGCACACGGTCAACACGCTCGACGAGCACCTCGACATGCTCATGGTCTGCCACCACCTCGACAGCTCGGTCCCGGAGGACCTCGCCTTCGCCGAGAGCCGGATCCGGCCGACGACGATCGCCGCGGAGGACCTGCTGCACGACGTCGGCGCGATCTCGATGATCGGCTCGGACGCCCAGGCCATGGGCCGGGTCGGGGAGGTGGTGCTGCGCACCTGGCAGACGGCGCACGTGATGAAGCGCAAGCGCGGCTCGCTGGCCGGGGACGGCGCCGCGGACAACCTGCGGGCCCGCCGGTACGTCGCGAAGTACACGATCTGCCCCGCCGTCGCGCACGGGATCGACGCCGAGGTGGGCTCCGTGGAACCGGGGAAGCTCGCCGACCTCGTGCTCTGGGACCCGGGGCTGTTCGGGGTCCGGCCGCACGCCGTCCTCAAGGGCGGGGTCATCGCGTGGGCGCAGATGGGCGATGCCAACGCCTCGATCCCCACGCCGCAGCCGGTGCTGCCCCGGCCGATGTTCGGCGCCTCCGGACGGGTGCCGGCGCGGACGTCGCTGCACTTCGTCGCCCCGGCCGCGGTCGAGGCGGGCCTGGCCGAGCGGCTGGCCGTGGACCGGCGGCTGGTCGCGGTCGCCGACACCACCCGGCTGACCAAGGCCGACCTGCCGGAGAACACCGCGCTGCCCGACATCCGCGTCGACCCGGACACCTTCACGGTGCGGGTCGACGGCGAGGTCTGGGAGCCCGAGCCGGCGCGCGAGCTGCCCATGGCCCAGCGCTACTTCCTGTTCTGATGACGGCCGCGCTGCTCACCCTGGCGGACTCCCGGCTGCCCGCCGGGGGGCACACGCACTCCGGCGGCGTGGAGCAGGCGATCGCCGCCGGGGTGGTCACCGACGCCGGCTCGCTGGCCGCCTTCCTGCGCCGCCGGCTGGCCACCGCGGGAGCCGTGGCCGCCGGCCTGGCGGCCGCGGCATGGGGCGCCGACGCCGCCGGGCTGGCGGAGCTCGACGCCGAGGCCGACGCCCGGACGCCGTCCCCGGCGTTGCGGGCCGCCTCGCGCCAGCAGGGCCGCGGGCTGGTGCGGGTCGGCCGGCGGGCCTGGCCCGCACCGCGCTGGGACGCGCTGCCCGCCGCACCGCACCACCCGCTGGCGCTCGGCGTGGCCGCGGCCGCGGGCGGGCTGACCGCCGCCGACGCGGCGTCGGCCGCCGCCTACCTGTCGGTCAGCGGACCGGCCACGGCGGCGCAGCGGCTGCTCGCGCTCGACCCGCTCACCGTCGCGGCCGTCACCGCGCGCCTGGCGCCGGAGGTCGACGCGGTCGCCGCCCGCGCCCGCTCGGAGCTGCCGGCGGTCGCCGATCCGCTGCTCGACCTGCTCGCCGAGGTGCACGCCGCACGGAAGGACCGGTTCTTTGCCTCCTGACCACGACCTGCACGACTACGTCGACCCCGCCGAGCCCGGTCGCCGCCCGGGAGGCCCGGTGCGGATCGGCCTCGGCGGTCCGGTCGGCTCCGGCAAGACCGCGTTGGCCGCGGCGCTGTGCCGCACGCTGGGCGCCGAGTACGACCTGGCGGTCGTCACCAACGACATATACACGACCGAGGACGCCGACTTCCTGCGCCGCAACGCCGTCCTCCCCGACGACCGGATCGAGGCCGTGCAGACCGGCTGCTGCCCGCACACCGCGATCCGCGACGACATCACCGCCAACCTCGACGCGGTGGAGCTGCTCGAGCAGCGGCACCCCGGACTCGAGCTGGTGCTCGTCGAGTCCGGCGGGGACAACCTGACCGCGAGCTTCAGCTACGGCCTGGTGGACGCCCAGGTGTTCGTGGTCGACGTGGCGGGCGGGGACAAGGTGCCGCGCAAGGGCGGCCCTGGAGTGACCGCCTCCGACCTGCTCGTGGTGAACAAGACCGACCTCGCGCCGCTGGTCGGCGCCGACCTGGACGTCATGCGCCGCGACGCGGACGCCGTGCGCGGCGGGAAGCCGACGCTGCTGATCTCGCTGCGCGAGGACCCGACGGCGGCGCCGGTGGCCGAGTGGGTGCGCGCGCAGGTCCGGGCGCGCGTGGCCGCGTGAGGACCGTCGTCGAGGTGGTCGCCCGGCCCGGTCCCGGCGGCCGCACCGTCCTGCCCGTGGTGCGCGCCAGTGGTCAGCTGGCGGTGCGGCGGACCGGCCCGGCGACCGTGCACCTCGTCGCGACCGCGTTCGGCCCGCTCGGCGGGGACGACGCGGAGATCCGGCTGGTGGTCGAGGCGGGCGCGACGCTGGCCGTGCGGTCGGTCGCCGCGGCCGTGGCGCTCCCCGCCCGGGAATGGACGCAGCCGTCGGTCCAGCGGGTCTCCGCGGAGGTCGACGGCGTGCTCGACCTCCGTCTCGAACCCACCGTCGTCGCCGCCCGGGCCGCCCACCGGGCCGGCCTGACCGCCCGGCTCGGGCCGGCGGGCGTGCTCACCGCCACCGAACGGGTGCTGCTCGGCCGCGCCGGCGAGGAGCCCGGGCGCTGGACCGGCACGACCCGCGTCGAGCGCGACGGGCGTCCGCTGCTGCACACCACCGTGGGGCTCGGTCCGGGCGAGCCGGCCTGGCTCCCGCCAGTGGCGCCCCGCGCGTACGCCGCCACGGTGCGGATCGGGGGCGGTGGCGGCAGTGCGGTGGCCACCGGCACGGACGCCGTCCGGCTGCCCCTTCCCGGCGGCTGGGTGGCGACGGCGTGGGGCGGCGAGCTGCACCGCGTCGTGCAGGCGGTGGAGGCGCTCGGGCAGGAGCCGGGAGCGAGGATGCCGGCGTGAGCCTCGTCGTCCGCGCGCGTCGGGTGGTGCTGCCCGCCGGCGAGCGCGCCGCCGCGGTGTACACCGAGCACGGCCGGATCACCGCCGTCACCCCCTTCGGCGACGCCCCGGCGGCCGCGGTGACCCTGGCCGACGACGAGGTGCTGATCCCCGGGCTCGTCGACAGCCACGTGCACGTCAACGAGCCCGGTCGCACCGAGTGGGAGGGCTTCGCCACCGCGACGCGTGCGGCGGCCGCCGGCGGGGTCACCACGATCGTCGACATGCCGCTGAACTCCGTCCCGCCGACCACGAGCGTCGACGCGTTGCACGTGAAACGGCGGGCGGCCGAGGGGCAGGTCGCCGTCGACGTCGCGTTCTGGGGCGGCGCGGTGCCCGGCAACGTCGACCAGCTGCGCCCGCTGCACGAGGCCGGCGTGGTCGGGGTCAAGTGCTTCCTGCTGGACTCCGGGGTGCCGGAGTTCCCGCCGCTGGACGACGCCGGACTGCGCGCCGCCCTCACCGAGCTCGCCCGGTTCAACGGGCTGCTCGTGGCGCACGCCGAGGACGCCGGGGTCATCGCGGCCGCGCCGCCGCCGGCCGGCTCCAGCTATGCGGCCTTCCTCGCGTCCCGGCCCGGAGCGGCCGAGGAGTCGGCGATCGCCGGTCTGGTGGCGGCGGCCCGCGACACGGGGGCGCGGGTGCACGTCGTCCACCTCGCCGACGCCGACGCCGTTCCGCTGCTGCGCCGGGCCCGCGCCGACGGGGTGCGGATCACCGTCGAGACCTGCCCGCACTACCTGACGTTCGCCGCCGAGGAGGTGCCCGACGGCGGAACGGCGTTCAAGTGCTGCCCGCCGATCCGGGAGACCCGGCACCGCGAGGCGCTGTGGACCGCCCTGGCCGACGGCGACGTCGACCTGGTGGTCAGCGACCACTCGCCGTGCACCCCGGACCTCAAGCGGCTCGACGTCGGTGACTTCGCGCTGGCCTGGGGCGGCATCGCCTCGCTGCAGGTGGCGTTCCCGGCGGTCTGGACCGGCGCGCGGGCCCGCGGGCTGGGCCTGGCGCAGGTGGTGGGCTGGATGTCCGCCGCGCCGGCCCGGCTGGCCGGCCTGACGGGGAAGGGCGCGATCGCGGTCGGGAAGGACGCCGACCTGGTCGCCTTCGCCCCGGACGAGCGCTGGCAGGTGGGGGAGCTGGCCCATCGGAACCCGGTGACCCCGTACGCCGGCCGGGAGCTGCGCGGCCGGGTGCGGCGGACCTGGCTGCGCGGTCGGGAGACCGACGGCCCCCCGACCGGCCGGCTGCTGCGCCGGGGGAGCCCGTGATCACCGGGGGAACAGTCGTGGGACAGTGACCCGCGCCGTCCGCGACAGGGGAGCCCGATGAGCGACGTCACCCGCCTGCCCGACCTGGCCAGCCGCGCGCTCGGCGGCGCGGTCGTCGGGGCCAACGACGAGTTCTTCGCCGCCAAGGAGAACCTGGTGCTGCCGCACCCGCCGGTCGCCCGCGCGGAGTTCGGCCACCGGGGCAAGGAGTACGACGGCTGGGAGACCCGGCGGCGGCGCGGCCCGGGCTCGGACTGGGCGATCGTGCGGCTGGGGACGCCGGGCATCGTCGCCGGGGTCGTCGTCGACACCACGCACTTCACCGGCAACCACCCGGCCCGGGCCTCGGTCGAGGGCGCCTCCGTGGAGGGGCACCCCGCCGTGCCGGAGCTCGCGCGCGCCGACTGGCAGCCGCTGGTGCCGCTGTCGGATCTCGCCGGCGACACGGCCAACGTCTTCGCGGTGGACTCGACCGTGCGGGTCACCCACGTCCGGCTGACCGTCCACCCGGACGGCGGCGTCGCGCGGCTGCGGGTGCACGGCACCGTCGTCCCCGACCCCCGGCTGGTCGACGCCGGCCCGTTCGACCTGGCCGCGGCGGAGTCCGGCGGCCGCGTCACCGCCGTGAGCAACGAGTTCTACGGCCGGCCGACGCAGCTGATCGCCCCGGGATTGACCCGCTCGATGGGCGAGGGCTGGGAGACCGCCCGCCGCCGCGACGACGGCAACGACTGGGTGGAGCTGGCGCTGGCCTGCGAGGGGGTCGTCACGCTCGCCGAGCTCGACACGTCGTACTTCCTCGGCAACGCCCCCGGGTCGGCGTCGGTGTCCGGCTCGGGTCCCGACGGCGAGGTCGTCGTCCTGCCGCGCACCCGCCTGCTGCCGGACACGCGGCACCGCTTCGCGCTCGCCGGCGGCCCGCCGGTCGAGCGGGTGCGGCTGGACGTGTTCCCCGACGGCGGCATGGCCCGCCTGCGGCTGTGGGGGCGGCCGACCGCCGCGGGCCGGGCGGCGCTGGGCCGCCGCTGGTTCGAGGCGCTGCCCGACGTCCAGGCGCTGGAGGTGCTCGAGTCGGTGGGCGTGCCACCGGCCGAGGCCGGCCGGCTGGTCGGCGCGCGTCCCCTGTCCGGGGAGTTGCCGCCGGCGGTCGCCCGGCTGCTGCTCGGTCCGGCGGGCTGATCGACCTCCGGCCGGGGCCCGACGGCCCGGCGCCGGCCCGGGGAGCCCGCGGCCACCGATAGGGTCGCAAGGCCGCTGCCGCCGTCCCGAGGAGCCGCCCGTGTCCCGCCCCGGCCCGCTGGTGCTGCTCGGTGTCCTGCCCGCCCTCGTCCTCGGACTGACGGCGTGCGGCAGCCCGACGGTCGCGCGGGACACCCTCGAGGACCAGGTCGCCGAGGCCCTCCAGCAGCAGCTCGGCGCCGAGGCCACGGTGAGCTGCCCGGGCGACCTGCAGGCCGAGGTGGAGGCGACCACCGTGTGCACCGCCACGGAGCCCGACGGCGACGAGTTCCGCTTCCGCATCGAGGTCACCGCGGTGGAGGGCGAGCAGGCGGAGTTCAGCATCACGCGGGTCGACTGACTTCTCCCCGGCCCCGCCCCGTCGGCAGGATGCAGCGCGTGGAGACCCCCGCCGACCTGCTGGTGCACGATGCCGAGCTGCTGGCCACCGTCGATGCCGACCGGCGGGAGATCGCCGGCGGCTGGGTGGCGGTCACCGGAGGGGTGGTCAGCGGGATCGGTGGCCCGGCGGACCCGCAGCCGGGCGCCGCCCGGCGCATCGACGCCCGCGGCTGCCTGGTCACCCCGGGCCTGGTGAACACCCACCACCACCTCTACCAGAACCTCACCCGCGCGTTCGCGCCCGCGCTGACCGGAGGGTTGTTCGACTGGCTGGTCACCCTCTACCCGCTGTGGGCGCGGCTGGACGAGGAGGCGGCGCACGTCAGCGCCTACGTCGGGCTGACCGAGCTCGCGCTGTCGGGCTGCACCACCTCCACCGACCACCTGTACGTCCACCCGCGCGGCGCCGGCGACCTGATCTCGGCCGAGGTCGCGGCCGCCCGCGAGCTCGGCGTGCGATTCCACCCCACCCGCGGGTCCATGTCGCTGTCGGTCAAGGACGGCGGGCTGCCCCCGGACTCCGTCGTCCAGGACGACGACGAGATCCTCGCCGACTCGCAGCGCCTGGTGGACCTCCACCACGACCGGTCGCCGACCGCGATGACCCGGATCGCGCTGGCGCCCTGCTCGCCGTTCAGCGTGTCGACGGGGCTCATGACCCGGACCGCCGAGCTGGCCGAGACCCTCGACGTCCGGCTGCACACCCACCTCGCCGAGACGCAGGACGAGGACGCGTTCTGCCTGGAGACGCTCGGCCGGCGTCCGGTGGACCTGCTCGAGGACGTGGGCTGGATGACCGACCGGGTGTGGCTGGCCCACGTCGTCTGGCCGTCGGCGACCGAGGTCGAGCGGCTCGGTGCCGCGCGGGTGGGGGCGGCGCACTGCCCGTCGTCGAACATGATCCTGGGCAGCGGCCTGGCGCCGGTCGCCGAGCTGCGGGCGGCCGGGGCGCCGGTCGGGTTGGGTGTCGACGGGTCGTCGTCCGCCGACGCCGCGTCGCTGTGGCTGGAGGCCCGGACGGCGATGCTGCAGGGGAAGCTCCGGCACGGCGCGGCCGCGATGTCGGCGCGGGACGCGCTGGAGATGGCCACCCGGGGCGGCGCCGCGTGCCTGGGCCGCACCGGGGAGATCGGCGAGCTGTCGGTCGGCGCGTGCGGGGACCTGGCGGTGTGGGCCCTGGACGGCGTCCGGTTCGCCGGGGCGCTGTCGGACCCGGTCGAGGCGTGGCTGCGGTGCGGGCCGGTCGCTGCGCGGCACACCGTCGTCGCCGGGCGGCCGGTGGTCGAGGACGGCGTCCCGGTGCACCCGGGGCTGGACGAGCAGCTCGCCGTCCACCGGCGGGTCTCCGCCGCGATCCAGGCGGCGGTGTGACCGTCGGTTCCGCGGAAACCGGCAGACGCTGCGCGCCGGTTTCCGCGGAAACCGACGCTAGAGGGCGGTGGCGAGGGCCTCGAGGTCGTCGACGGTGGCATCGAGGTGCGGGGAGACCCGCAGCACCGGCCCCGTCATCTCCCCCGGCGCGCGCTCGGGGCCGATGGCGGTGGTCACGATGCCGTGCTCGGTCAGCAGCCGCGCCCGCGTGGTGACGACGTCGACGCCGTCCGGCGGGCGCAGCGTCGTGGTCGCGGTCGGCTCGTCCAGCGGCTCGACCACCCGCCACCCGGCCGTGCCCTCCAGCACCTCGCGCCCGGCCCGCCCGAGGGCCGCCAGCCGCTCGCGCACGCGGTCGGGCCCGGCGGCCAGGTGCTCGCCCACCGCCAGCACCAGGCCGACCCGGCCGGCGACGTGCGCCTCCCCCGACTCGAAGGCGCGCAGCGGCGGGACGTCGCCCGCCTCGGCCAGGACCGGCGTGAGCTGCGCGGTGAGCGCCGGTCGCACGCACAGCACGCCCACCCCGCGCGGTCCGGCCAGCCACTTGCGGGAGGTCGAGTAGACGACGTCCGCGCCCAGGTCGGTGCCGACGTGCCCGAGGGACTGCGCCGCGTCCAGCACCAGCGGCACCCCGGCGTCCCGGCACGACGCGGCCACCTCGCGGGCCGGCTGGACGATCCCGCGGTGGCTGCCGATGTGCGTCAGGTGCACGAACCGCGGCGGGTCGGTGGCCAGCAGGCGGGCCACGCCGTCGAGGTCGGCCCGGCCGAGGCCGTCGACGGGCAGCGGCTCGGGGACCAGCCCCGCCGCCCGGAGCTGGGCGACGTTCGGCGCGTACTCGCCCGGCAGGCAGGCCACCCGGGACCCGGGCGTCAGCCGCCACCCGGACAGCAGCGCGACCAGCGCGGCCTGGGCCGACTCGACGAAGACGACGTCGGCCGCGGCCATCCCGACCAGCCCGCCGATCACCGACCGGCCCTGCTGCAGCAGGTCGTCGGCGGTCGCCTCGGCCACGTACCCGCCCAGCTCGGCCTCGTGCCGGGCGTGGTGGGCGGCGGCCTCCAGCACCCGGTGGCTCTGCCGGCTGCACGCGGCGCTGTCGAGGTGCCGCCCGGCGGGGCGGGGGCGCGCGGCGCGCCACGAGGCGCCGAGGTCCTCGTGGACGAGGTCGGGGTGGAGCAGGGTCACCCCACCACGCTAGGCGAGACCCGCGGCTCAGCTGTCGAGCACGCCACGGGCCACCGACACCCCGGAGTGCGACGGGTCGCCGTCCAGCGGCTCGACCGAGACGTCGACCACCGGGTACTCGCCGAGGTCGAGGCCCGGGGGCAGCTCGAGGGTGACGTCGCTGCCGCCCTGCACCACGCCGACCGCCTGGAGTCGGGAGACCGCCTCGTCCAGCAGCCAGACCTCGTAGTAGTCGTCCTCGAGCGGAACGGCGTCCAGCTCCAGCTCCAGGACCCGGGTGCCGTCGTCGCGCTCCACGACGCGGGCCTGGCCGGAGGCGTCGCTGCCCTCGAGCGGGTCGAGCGCGGCCGCGGCCACCGCGAGGCCGTCGTCGTCTCCGCTGCGCAGGGCGACCGCTGCGGCGCCGATGCCGGCGCCGACGACCAGGGCCGCCGCCGCGGCCAGCAGCAGCCGGGAACGGCGCGGCCGGAGCACGGTGACCGTCGCCGGAGGGGCGGGGGCCGGCTCGACCGCCGGAGGGGCGGTCCCGGGCCCTTCCGGGCGCGGTGCGGTGCTGACGCCGGTGGCGGCGGCGATGGCCGACCACACCGCGGGCGGCGGCGGGACGGCGGCGCCCGGCGCGGCCAGCTCGGGGACGGCGAGCGCGTCCACCCCGCGGCGCAGCGAGGCCACCTCCGCCCGACACTGCTCGCAGGTCTCCAGGTGCGCGGCGTCGTCGGCCGGCAGCGGTTCGCGGAGCGCGGCCAGGGCCAGCTGCTCAGGCGTGCAGTGCGGCACCGTCCACCTCCAGCCGGGTGCGCAGGCGCTCCAGGGTGCGCCGGATGTGGCTCTTCACCGTGCCCAGCGGCAGCCCGGTGCGCGCGGCGATCTGGGCGTGGGTGAGGTCCTCGAAGAAGGCCAGCTCGATGATGCCCCGCTGCGGCTGCCCGATGAGGTCCAGCTCGCCGAGCAGCAGCACCCGGTCGGCGACGGTGGTGTCGAGCGACTGGCCGGCCGGCTGGGGGGCGGACTGGGCCTCGGCGACCGCGGCCTCCGCGGTGCGGCGCTGCCGGTCCCGCCGCGCCCAGGCGTCGGCGATCTTGTGCCGGCAGACGCCGACCAGCCAGGCGGGGAGCGGGCCCTGGTCGGGGCGGTACCCGGCGCGGCCGGTCCACGCGGAGACGAAGGTCTGCTGGGTGACGTCCTCGGCGTCCGGGCCGGGTCCGAAGGCGCGCACCGCCATGCCGTGCACCTGCCCCGCCCACCGCTCGTAGGCCCAGGCGAGGGCCTGCTCGTCACCGGCCGCGAAGCGCCGGCCGATCTCGGCGTCGTCCGGCTCGGGGGCGACCCCGGCCGGGCGGACGTCGCTGCTCACCCGCCCGACCCTAGGCCCTGCGGCGCGGCGTTCCAGGAGCCCGGTCACGGTAGGGGCTCGGCGACGACGAGCACGTTGTCCCGGTAGCTGCCGTACTCCGGCAGGAACGGTCCGCCGCAGGTGACCAGCACCAGCCGGGGCGGGCCGTCGCGGCCGAAGACCCGGTCGAGCGGCAGCGCCTGCTTCGTCACGACCTCGCGCGCGACCACCCGCCAGCGCGTCGTCGCGCCGGCCGCGTCGGTGACGGCGACCTCGGTGCCGGCTTCGATCCGCCGGAGCCCGGCGAGCACGCCCAGGCCCTGCTCGCGGTCGTCCACGTGGCCCGCGAGCACGGTCGAACCCGCGGCACCGGGCGCAGGCCCGAACCGGTACCAGCCCACTCGGCCGATGTCGGCGGGGAGGTCCATGGCGCCGTCGGAGCGCACCCCGACCGGGTCCACCGGGGCGTCGATCCCGAGGGCCGGCACGGCCAGCCGCAGGGGCGCCGGCACCTGCGCGACGGCGACCGGGGCGGCGTCCCGGGTGGCGACCGCCGGTGCCGCGGCCGAGGTGGCCGGCGACGGCACCGACGGTGCGGGGAGGGCCTGCGCGACCGGCACGCCCGCCGCCGCCGGCTCCCGGGTCAGCTGCCAGGCGGCCGGTGTCCCGACCGCCACGGTCAGCCCCAGGACCACGCCGGCGGCGGCGCGACGCATGCCGATCCCTCCCCGCGCCCGGGTCAGACCCGGCTGCCGGCCAGCCGGCGGGCGGCGAGGCCCGCGGCGGCCAGACCGGCCAGCGACAGCGCCGCGAGCGGGGCCGGGAAGCCACCCTCGTCGGCCAGGCCCGCGGTGCCGCCGGGGACGCCGGAGGGTGCGGAGTGCGAGCCGGAGATCGTCTGGACGGCGAGGTCGAAGCCGGCCTCCTGGGAGCCCCAGGCGTAGACGATCGTGGTCGCGCCCTCCTGCAGCGTCAGGTCGGCCGGGCCGATCGCGACGGTGCCGGTACCGGCGAGGACGACGTCGGCGCTGATGGTGCCCGCCGTAACGGTGAGCGAGGCCTCGTTCGGGTTGGTCAGGTTCGGGGCGACGACCTGGCCGCCGGCGCGCACGTCCACGCCCGGGGCGGCGGCGGTGTGGCGGACCACCACCCGTGCCTGACCGGCCGGGACGGCCGAGGTGTCGTTGACGAACGGGGTGAGCGTCGGCGCGCCGTCGGCGCTGAGGTGGGCCACGACCGTGGCGTTGGCGCCGGCCGGGACCGCGACCCCGTCGGCCGACAGCAGCGGGCTGCCGGAGGCGTCCGGGGCGTCGGCGGGGAAGAGGGCGAGGTCGTAGTCGCCGGCGGGCACCTCGAGCGGGTCGGTCAGGGTGCCGGGCTGGAAGTCGTCGAGGAGCCGCTCGCCGTTGGCGTAGACGTCGACCGGGGTGTCGGGCACCCCGTGCAGGACCGAGATCGTCGCCGTGTCGGCGGCGAGGGCGGGGGACGCCCCGAGGGCGAGCAGGGAGCCGGTGGCGCCGGCGGCGAGCACGAGGGTGGTGCGAGTCCGCGTCACGGTGCGGGTCCTTCCGGTGGGGGGTGCCTGTCACCCCCTCCTTCTGGGCCGTCGGCGACGGTGGATGCAGACCGACGGCGACCTGATGGCTCGCTCCCCACCACGTCCTCCCGGGAAGCTCGTGGTCTGCCCACGGTGGTGGGCAGAGCACGAGTTCTCGCAGGGGACATGGTGGTCGGCTGCTTTCGTGCTCTGCCCGCGGTGGTGGGCAGAGCACGAGCACGCGCAGAACAGGTGGTGGGCTGGCGGCTCGCGGACTCTCCGCGCGGACAGCCCGGTCTCAGGCGGGTACGGACAGGGAGACGGCGAAGTCGCCGTCCGGGTCGGTCCACCAGTGCGTCAGTGCCAGCCCGGCGGCGGCCAGCTCGGCCGCGACCCCCTCACGGCGGAACTTGGCCGACACCTCGGTCCGCAACTCCTCCCCGGCGGTGAACGGGACGTCGAGGTCGAGGGCGGCCACGTGCACCACCTGGTCCACCCGGGAGCGCAGCCGCATCTCGATCCACTCGCGCTCGTCGTCCCACAGTGCGACGTGCTCGAAGGTGGCCGGGTCGAACGACGCGCCCAGCTCCCGGTTCAGCACGGCCAGCACGTTCCGGTTGAACTCGGCGGTCACCCCTGCCGCGTCGTCGTAGGCGCGCAGCAGCCGGCCGCGGTCCTTGACCAGGTCGGTGCCGAGCAGGAAGGAGTCGCCGGGCTGCAGGGTGCCCGCCAGCTCGGCGAGGAAGGCCGCCCGGGGCTCCGGCTCGAGGTTGCCGATCGTGGAGCCGAGGAAGGCGACCAGCCGGCGGCCGGACCGGGGCAGCTCGCGCAGGTGCCGGGTGAAGTCGCCGACCACCGCCGCCACCTCGACCCCGGGGTACTCCGCGGTGATCGCCGCGCCGGCGGCCCGGAGCACCGACGGATCGACGTCGCAGGGCACGAACCGGCGCAGCGTGCCCGCATCGCGCAGCGCGGTCAGCAGCAGCCGGGTCTTCTCCGACGTGCCGCTGCCGAGCTCGACGAGGACGTCGGCCCGGGAGTCGGCCGCGATCTCCGCGGCGTGCGCGGTGAGCACGGCACGCTCGGCGCGGGTCGGGTAGTACTCGGGCAGGCGGGTGATCTCGTCGAACAGCTCGCTGCCGCGGGCGTCGTAGAACCACCGCGGCGGCAGGGACTTCGGTCGGGCGGTCAGGCCGGCCAGGGCGTCGGCACGCAGCGCGGCGGCCGCGTCGGCGGGGACGAGGTGGCTGGTCAGCGAGATCGTCACGGGTCTCCTCGGGGCGGGTCGGCCGGCGGGTCGGGGTCAGGTCAGCGGGGTGATCGTCAGCCCGTCGGGGGGCGTCACCTCGACCAGGGAGCGGTCGGGGACGTCGGTCCACCGCGGGTCGTCGTCCCACGGCTCGCTGGCCAGCGCCGTGCCGTCGGGGGTGGTCAGCACCGACAGCGTGTCGCCCCACGTGGTGGCCAGCAGCCGGGTGCCGTCGGCGGCGAGCAGGTTGAGCCGGGCGGCCGGGTCGGCGGCGGCGACCTCGCGCACCGTCGCGCCGAGGGTCTCCGGACCCCGCGCGAACACCAGGGCGGCCAGCAGCGCGCTGTCGACGGTGGACTCGGCGTCCCGCACCGCCGGGAGCACCGCGCGGTCCACCCGGCCGTTGTGCGAGAGCAGCCACCGGCCGTCGGTGAACGGCGCCACGGCGCTCTCCTCGAGCGGCATGCCGACCGTCGCCGACCGGACGGCGGCCACCACGCACCCCGAGCTCAGCACCGGGGCGACCGAGGCGAACGAGGGGTCGGCCCAGAGCGGCCGCGCGGAGCGCCAGCGCGAAGGCCCGGCCCGGCCCGGGACGAAGAAGCCCACGCCCCAGCCGTCCGCGTTCACCGTGCCGTACCGCTGGCGGCGGGGCGCCCACGACTGCACCAGCAGCGAGGACGGCGGCTCGAGCACCAGGGCGGCCAGCGTCCGCGGCCGGCCGAGCCAAGCCAGGTGTCGGCACATCAGGCGCTGCCCTCGACCGGCCAGGCCAGCCGGAACCCGGCGAACAGCTGCCGGCGGACCGGGTGGTCCCAGTTGCGGAAGCTCGGTCGCAGGATCGACGGCCCGACTGCCCACGAGCCGCCGCGCAGCACGCGGTGGTCGCCGCCGAAGAACGGCGCCGAGTAGTCGGCGTAGCGCATCGGCCGGAACCCGGGCCAGGGCCGGAACGGCGACGACGTCCACTCCCAGACGTCCCCCATCAGCTGCTCGGCCCCGTACGCCGACGCGCCCGCGGGATACGCGCCCACCGGGGCCGGGCGCAGCGCGGCGCCGCCGAGGTTGGCCAGGGCCGGCGTCGGCTCGGCCGAGCCCCACGGGAAGCGCCGGCGCCGGCCGGTGGAGGGGTCCCAGACCGCGGCCTTCTCCCACTCGACCTCGGTCGGGAGCCGGGCGCCGGGCGGGACGGCGCCGGTCGCCCCGGCCCAAGCGGCGTACGCCTCGGCCTCGAAGTACGTGACGTGCTGGACCGGTTCGTCCGGGGGCAGGGCCTCGATGACGCCGAAGCGGGTGCGGGTGCCGTCGGCCCCCCAGAACTGCGGCCGGACCAACCCGGCCTCCACCCGGTGCGCCCACCCGCGCTCGGACCACCACCGCGGCGTCGCGTACCCGCCGTCGGCGACGAAGGCGGCGAACTCGGCGGTGGTCACCGGCACCCGGCCGATGCGGAACGCCGGGACGTCGACGACGTGCGCCGGCCGCTCGTTGTCCAGCGAGAACGGCTCGTCGGCGGCGTCCACCCCGAGCACGAACTCCCCACCCGGCACGAGCACCGAGCCGCCCGCGACGCCCGGCCGCCCCGGCGGGAGTGGTGCGCCGGCACCGAGCAACGGCGGGCCGGGGCGCAGGTTGAGCGCCTGCAGCATCGTCTCGTCGTGCTGCTGCTCGTGGCTGGCCACCATCGCGACGTCGAACGGGTCGTCGTCCGCCCCGAAGCGGTCCAGCCGGTCCAGCACCCGGCCGCGCACCTCGGCGCAGAACGCCCGCGCCTCGACCGGGGGCAGCAGCGGCAGCCGCGACCGGACGGCGCGGGGCTGGCGGAACGCGTCGTAGAGCGCCTCGACGCCGGACGGCAGCAGCCCCGGGCAGGCGCTGTCGCCGCCGCGGAGCAGCCACAGCTCCTCCTGCTGGCCGATGTGCGCGAGGTCCCACACCAGCGGGCTGAGCAGGGGGGTGTGCTGGCGCAGCAGCTCGGGGTCGTCGTGGTCGGTGAGCTGCAGCGTGCGCGTGCGGGCGCCGTTCAGCTCGCGGGCGAGGACCTCCCGCAGGTCGCTCACGCCGGCACCTCCACGGCCGCGAGCAGGGCGGCGGTGGGGCCGCCGGCCCGGGCGGCCCGGAGCAGGGCGTCGCCCGGGCTGGAGCCGCCGTCGACGAGCTCGGCCAGGGCCTCGACCTCCGGCCGCAGCGGCCCGGGGACGGCGTCGCACGCGGCCGCCAGGCAAGCGCGGGCGGCGGCGTGCAGGGCGGGGCCGGTCAGCCCCCGGTGCGCGGCCCGGCTCCACGCGCCGGCGACCGGTGCGCTGGCCAAGTGGGATCGTAGCC
>NZ_JALPKQ010000006.1:0-162543 GCF_051383655.1 Geodermatophilus sp. CPCC 205761 | reverse complement strand
ATCCGCCTTGCCCCCCGCGCCCCTCGACGGCCCCGCGACCACCGGCCAGCCCCGCCGCGCGGCCAGCGCGGCCGCCGCCCGGCCGAGGGCAGCGGGCGCGTCGCCGGCCACGACGAGCGTGCGGGCGGGCCCGGCGTCCGGCAGGGGGACAGCCGACGGTCCCGTCCCGGCCGTCCACGGCGCGCCGTCCGGCCGGCCGGCCCACGGCCCGGGCAGCTCCGCGGGAACGGGACCGTCGGGCAGCAGCGGCTCCCGGAACGGCAGGTTCAGGTGCACCGGCCCCGGGTCGCCGGACAGCGCGCCCCGGGCGACGAGCAGGGCCTTGGCCACCAGCGACCGCCAGTACCGGTTCTGCGCCACCTCGCGGCCGGCCTCGGGCACCCCGACGTCGACGGCGGCCCGTACCGCCCCGCCGTAGAGCCCGGGCTGCACGATCGTCTGGTTCGCCCCGGTGTCGCGCAGCTCCGGCGGGCGGTCGGCGGTGAGCGCCAGCAGCGGCACCCCCGACGCGTCGGCCTCGAGCACGGCGGCGTGCAGGTGCGCCGTCGCCGTTCCGGACGTGGTGAGCACCGGCACCGGGCGGCCGGACGCCTTCGCCAGGCCGAGGGCGAGGAAGGACGCCGTCCGCTCGTCGATGCGCACGTGCAGGGTCAGCCGGCCGGCGCGCTCGGCCTCGAACAGCGCCAGCGCGACCGGGGCCGACCGCGACCCCGGCGCGAGGACGGCGTCGGTGACGCCGCCGCGGACCAGCTCGTCCACGAGCACCAGCGCGCACCAGGTGGCGGGGTTCACCGAGCGCTCACCGCGGCCAGCCGGGCCCCCCAGCGCGACTGGGTCGGCGGGTCGGCCGCCACCTCGGCCAGCCGGTCGGGCTCCACCCGCCGCACCGGCAGCGCGCCGTCCACCGGGAGCAGCGGCGTGCTCGTCACGTCGCCGGCCAGCAGTGCGACGGTGGCCAGCCCGCAGGCGAACGGCAGCTCCGGCAGCGCGGCGGCCAGCGCCACCCCCGCGGCGATGCCGACCGACGACTCCAGCGCCGAGGAGACCACGCACGGCAGTCCGTGCGCCTCGGCCACCCGCAGCGCGGCCCGGACCCCGCCCAGCGGCTGCACCTTGAGGACGACGACGTCGCAGGCCTGCCGCAGGTCGACCCGCAGCGGGTCCGCCGCGCGGCGCACGCCCTCGTCCACCGCCACCCGGACGTCGGTGCGCCGGCGCAGCGCGGCCAGCTCGTCGAGCGTGGCGCAGGGCTGCTCGACGTACTCGAGGCCGACGCGGTCCAGCTCGCGGATGCGGGCCACCGCGGTGTCGACGTCCCAGGCGGCGTTGGCGTCGACGCGGATCGCGCCGTCCGGGCCCAGGGCGTCGCGCACCGCCTCGACCCGAGCCACGTCGTCGGCCGGCGTCTGCCCGGGCTCGGCCACCTTCACCTTGGCGGTACGGCAGCCGGAGGCGGCGACGAGCGCGTGTGCCCGGTCCGCGTCGACGGCGGGCACCGTCACGTTGACCGGCACCGTGTCCCGGACCGGGGCGGGCCACCCCTCGACCGCGGACTCGACGGCGGCCGCCCACCAGCGGCGGCTCTCGTCGACGTCGTAGTCCCAGAACGGGGAGAACTCGCCCCAGCCGGCCGGGCCGTGCACCAGCACGCCGTCGCGCGCGTCGATGCCGCGGAAGCGGGTGCGCATCGGCACCGACCAGATCCGCACGGCGTCGATCACCGCCGCCTCCGCCACACGAGCAGCGTAATCCGGCCCTCCTGCAGGGCCCCTCCGCGAGCCTGCGAGCGGTGGGGGGCAGGAGGGTCCTTACTCTGGGACCTCGTGGCCCGGCACCTGATCCTCGTGCCCGCGCCCGCCGACCCCCTCGCGCTGCTGCCGCACCTGCGCGCCGCGCTCGACGGCCGCGCTCCACTGGCGGTCCTCCCGGCGGGCCCGCCCGCGGCGGTCGAGGCGGCCCGCGCGCTGCTGCGTCCCGAGGAACCGCTGGAACCCGGCGCGGACCTCGTCGTCGTCACCTCGGGCTCCACCGGCGCCGGCTCCGGCGTGCTGCTGCCCGCCGCGGCCGTGCGCGCCTCGGCCGCGGCGACGCAGCAGCGCCTGGGCGGCCCCGGGTCGTGGCTGCTCGCCCTGCCGGTGTCGTCGATCGCCGGGCTCCAGGTGCTGTGCCGGTCGATCCTGGCCGGCACGTCGCCGACCGTGCTCGCCCGCGGTGAGCCCCTGGCCGCCGCCCTCGCGCGGATGCCCGCCGGCCGGCGGTACGTGGCGATGGTGCCCACCCAGCTGCGCCGGTACCTCGACGCCGAACCGGACGCGCTGCGGGCGCTCGACGCGGTGCTGGTCGGCGGCGCCGCCACGGACGCCGGCCTGCGGGCCCGGGCCCGGGCCGAGGGCGTCGCCGTGGTCACGAGCTACGGCATGACCGAGACCGCCGGCGGCTGCGTGTACGACGGCCGGCCGCTGGACGGCGTCCACGTGCGGATGACCGGCGGCGGCATCGAGCTGGCCGGGCCGGTGCTGGCGCTGGGCTACCGGCTGGACCCCGAGGGCAGCGTGGCCGCCTTCGCCGGCGGCTGGTTCCGCACCCGGGACGCCGGTGCGCTCGACGCGGACGGCCGGCTCACCGTGCACGGGCGGCTGGACGACGTCGTCGTCACCGGCGGGGTGAACGTCGCCCCGCCGGCCGTGGAGGGCGTGCTGCGCGAGCACCCGGACGTCGCCGACGCGGTGGTGTTCGGCCGGCCCGATGCGGAGTGGGGGCAGCGGGTGGTCGCCGCCGTCGTCCCCGTGCCCGGGGCGGAGCCGGACCTCGCGACGCTGCGGCCCTGGGTCGCCGACCGGCTGGGGGCGCCGTCCGCCCCCCGTGAGCTGCACCGCATCCCCGCCGTCCCGACGCTGCACACCGGCAAGCCCGACCGCCGGGGCGTCGCCGCGGCCCTCCAGGAGGAGTGACGATGGCCACCCCCGCCCAGTGGCTGGCCGGCGCCCGCCCGCGCACGCTGCCCGCCGCACTGGCGCCCGTGCTGGTCGGCACCGGCGCGGCCGCCGCGCTCGACGGGTTCCGGCTCGTCCCGGCGCTGCTGGCGCTGGTCGTCGCGCTCGCGCTGCAGGTGGCGGTGAACTACGCCAACGACTACTCCGACGGCACCCGCGGCACCGACACGGTGCGGGTCGGGCCGATGCGGCTGGTCGGCTCCGGCGCGGCGACGCCCCGGCAGGTGCTGGTCGCGGCGCTGCTCTCGTTCGCCGTCGCCGGCGTCGCCGGGCTCGCGCTGGCGGCGCTGTCGAGCTGGTGGCTGGTCGCCGTGGGCGCGGCGTGCATCGTCGCCGCCTGGACCTACACCGGCGGCCCGATCCCCTACGGCTACCGGGCGCTGGGCGAGGTGTTCGTCTTCGTCTTCTTCGGCCTGGTCGCCGTCGTCGGGACGACGTTCGCGCAGACCCGCTCGGTCGAGGGGCTGGCCGTCGCCGCCGCCGTGCCCATCGGCCTGCTCATCGTGGCCCTGCTGGTGGTCAACAACCTGCGCGACATCGAGGGTGACGCCGCCGTCGGCAAGCGCACGCTGGCGGTGCTGGTGGGCGAGCGCGGCACCCGGGTGACCTTCGCGGCGCTCCCGGTCGTCGCGTTCGCCGTGGTGGCCGCGATCGGGGTGACCCGGCCGTGGGCGCTGCTGGGCCTGCTCGCCGTCCCCCTGGCCGTGCCGCCGGTGCGCACCGTGCTCTCCGGCAGTCGTGGTCCGGTGCTCATCGGGGCGCTGCAGGGCACCGGCGTGATGACGCTGGCCACCGGCGTCCTGGTCGCCGCCGGCCTCGCGCTCAGCGGCTGAGGCCCTACCCTGCCGGCATGGCGGGCCCCGACGGCGTCGGACGGCGGCTGGCGCTGCTCTGCCTCCAGGGCGACGGCCGGCTGACCGACTCCCGCTGGGCCGACCGCGCGGTGCGGGCCGGCCTCCTCGTCGACCTGGCCCTCGCCGGCCGGCTCACCGACGCCGACGACCACGTCGCGGTCGACGCGACGCCCACCGGTGACCCGCTCGCCGACCACGTCGCCGCCGACCTGGCCACCTCCGGCCGCACGCTGGACGAGGTGGTCGCCGACGGCGGCCCGGACCTCGCCGAGATCGCCCGGACGCTCGTCGCGGAGGGTGTGTGGGAGCCGTACCGGCAGCGGCGGTGGTGGCGCGGGGAGCGCTACCGCCCCGTGGACCCGGCGGTGTCGCGAGCGGCGGTGTCGGCGACGCTGGAGGGGATCGGCGCGCAGCCGCCCCCACCGCTGGCCGCGGCCACCGCGATCGCCGAGGTGGCCGGGCTGCTGGGCGGCCGCTTCGGCCCGGTCCGCGACGAGCTGGTGACCGCCGCCGGGGACGCCGGGTGGGTCGTGGGCACCGTCGTGACCGGGCTGGCGTCCGCGCGCTCGTGGTACGGGGCGGTCACGCGGATGACGACCCGCGACCTGCACACCCCGGGCTGACCGACGGGTCAGGCGGGCTGGTCGCCGCTCAGGCGGGCGCCCAGCCGCTGCTCGGCCTGCTGGCGGGCGACGCTGCGGGCAGCGAGCCCCTCGGTCAGCCGCTCGCGCGAGGGGCGCAGCAGCACGTAGGACACCGGCATCGACAGCAGCAGGCCGAACAGCAGGCCGGGGAAGCCCTCCAGCCCGAGCCACCACAGCAGCAGCACGAGCGCGGCTGCGATGGCCAGCCGGCCGACGGTGTAGATGACCAGCCAGGGGGCGATCCGCGGCGGGGCCGCCGGTCCCCCGGTCGGCGCGCCGGGCACCGTCGGTTCAGCCTTCTCGGCCATGGCGGCCCTCCCACTTCGTGCTCAGGACGACGGTCGTCCGAGTCCGGGCGACGCCCCGGATCCTGTTCAACGCGCTGATGGTGGCCTCCAGTGCCGGGATGTCGGTCACGCGCACCTTGAGCACGTAGCCCTCGCTGCCGGCGACCCGCCAGCAGTCCTCGACCTCCGGCATCACCCGCAACGCCTCCACGAGCCCGGTGTCGTCGACCGAGTCGCTCTCGATGACGCTCACCAGGGCCGTGACGTCCAGCCCGACGGACGGCGGGTCGATGATCGCGTGGTAGCCGAGGATGACGCCGGCGGCCTCCAGCTTGCCGACCCGCTCGTGCACCGCGGGTGAGGAGAGCCCGACCTGCCGGGCCAGTTCGGCGTAGCTCGCCCGACCGTTGGCGCGCAGCAGCTCGATCAGCTGCCGGTCGACGGCGTCGATGGTGCGCTCCCCTCGCCCGGCGGTGGACTGCCGCGGTCGAGTATCGCCGCGCACGTACTGTGGAGTGCACTCGGGCTCGACGGCAGGGGGTGGACCGCCATGGCGTTCCTGGTGGTGCTGGTGGTGGCGGTCGTTGTGGTCGTGCTGGTGATGCGCGCGGCCTCCGCGGCGGGCGGTCCGGGCGCGGGCGGGGTGCGTGCCCCGCGGCGTCCGGGGCCCCGTCCGGGGCGCGACGTCCGGCCGATGGCGCCCGACGACGACCCCGAGTTCCTACGCGAGCTCGAGCGCCGCGCGCGGCGCGACGACGGCTCTCCCGCGTAAGGCCCCCTGCAGGGCCCCGCCGCGGGCTTGCGAGCGGTGGGGGCAGGGGTCCTCTCTCAAGCCGCCCGAGAGCCGAACAGGCGCCGCCAGCCGCGGGGCTTCTCCGGTGCCTCGTCGGCGACCGACGTCTCCTGACGGGCCGGCTGGCTCGCGCCGCCCGGCCAGCCCACGCTGCCGCCGGAGGGCGTGCCCTCACCGGAGCCCGGGGACCCGGGCCAGCCGACGTTGCTGTGCGTGCTCTCGGCCTCCAGGTCACCGTGCCGGCCGGCGGGCACACCCTCCTGTCGCCGGGCGAGCGCGGCGGCGACGACCGGGTGCACGGTGGCGCCGTCGGCGGCCGAGTGCCTACCCACGGGGAACTGCCCCGTTCTGCGTCATGCGCGCATGGAAGCACGCGGCGGTGGGCCGCGTCACGCTGCCGGCCCCCGGAACGGCCAGCGTGTCACCCCTCGGGGGTGCTCGTGCGACTCAACTGACCCCTGCGTAACTGTGCAGTCCCGTGGACACCATGTTCACGTACAGCAGGTTGAAGATCATGACGCCGAGGCCGACCACGTTGACCCACGCCGCAGGACGCCCGCGCCAGCCGGCCGTCGTCCGCGCGTGCAGGTACCCGGCGTAGACGACCCAGGCGATGAACGCCCACGTCTCCTTCGGGTCCCAGCCCCAGAACCGGCCCCAGGCGCTCTCGGCCCAGATGGCGCCGGCGATGACGGCGAAGGTCCAGATCGGGAAGCCGAAGACGGCGGTGCGGTGGGCGACCCGGTCCAGGGTCGCGGCGCTCGGCAGGCGGGAGAGCACCGAGCTGCCGGCGTCGGCGCCGCCGGTCTCGTGCCGCACCCGCAGCAGGTACAGGACACTGGCGATCCCGCTGACGAAGAAGATGCCGAACCCGAGGATCGCGGTGCTGACGTGCACGGCCAGCCAGCTCGAGCGCAGCGCCGCGACCAGCGGGCCGGTCTCGGTGTAGAGGAAGAGCCCGATCGCGACCAGGGAGATCACGACCGGTGCGAGCACGAAGGCGCCGATGCTGCGCACCACCGGCGTGCGGACGGCCACCACGAGGAACGCCACCACGCCGACGAGCACGACGGCGGTGGCGAACTCGTACATGTTGCCCCAGGGCAGCCGGTCGGCGGCCAGGCCGCGGGTGACCAGGACGCCGGTGTGCACCAGCGCGCCGAGGGCGGTGAGCGCGATCCCGGCCAGGCCCCACCGGGCGGTGGCCGTCGTCTCGGCCGGAGCCGCGCCGTCCCCGCCGGTGCCCGTGCCGACCCCGGCGCCGACCAGCTCGCGGTCGGTGGCCGGACGGCGACCGAAGGCCAGCTGCGCGGAGAAGGCGACGACGGCCACCGAGTAGAGCGCGACGGTGATCGAGAACAGGGTGTCCGACAGGTCGGCCAGCGACTGGTCAACGGTCACTCGGGAGAGCCTCCGGTTCCGGTGCGGGCCCCGCCGGACGACGGGGTGGGGGTGCCGGGGGCGCGGGCGTCGAGCGCCGTCCGCAGCCGGCCGGTCAGCTCGGCGAACCGGGGAGCGCTGTCGCCGCCGCCCCGGGTCAGCGAGCCGACCGTGAGCACGGTACCGCCGCCGTCGGAGGCGGGTCCGACGCGGGCGAAGAACCGCTCGCGGCGCAGGAGCAGCAGCGCGAGCAGGCCGAGCAGCAGGCTGACCGCGGCGGCGAGCACCCACAGCTGCCCGGGGTCGTGCGAGAACTGCAGCGCGGCGAACTGCCGGTAGCCGCTGAAGGTGATCGCCGTCCCGTCCTCGAGGGTCAGGGACTGCCCGACCGACAGGTTGGCCCGGCCCACCTCGGCGAGCCGGCCGCGCTCGATCTGGCTCCGGTCCAGCGCGTACACCGACTGCGGCAACCCGGAGTCCAGGCCCAGGTAGCCCTGGTAGGCCAGGATCGCGACCTGCGGGTTGAGCGGTCGCGGGTCGATCGAGGTGAGGATGCCGCCCTGCAGCACGCCGGTCGGGGCGAAGAAGCCCTCGAGGGCCAACTGGTCCTCGACCCCGGCACCCAGGTCGGGCAGCTTGAGCGCGCCCTCGCTGGCCATCGTGGTCTGGTCGGAGGGGAGGAACGGCGCGGAGACGTCGGTGAACGCCGTCCCGTCGGGCAGCGTGACGGTGAACGCCGGGGAGTAGCCGTGCCCGGTGACGTAGACCCGGTCGCCGTCGAGGCGCAGCGGGTCGTTGACGCCGATCGTCGTCGGCCTGCCCTCCTCGCCGGGGGCGCCGTAGGAGATGTCCGCGGTGAAGGAGGCCGCGGTCAGGTTCTCCTCGTACTCGGCGCGGAAGTCCTCGAGGTCGACGCACAGCGGCGTGAGGTCGCCGCCCTCGACCAGGGGACCGGCCGAGTAGGTGTCGTACTGCTGGAACGAGTTGCAGAACCCCTGGCCCTCGGTGACCAGGATGCTGCCCTCGTAGCCCCACAGCTTGCCGCCGGCCAGGCCGAGCAGCAGCGCCACCAGCGAGAGGTGGAACAGCAGGTTGCCGGTCTCCTTCCAGGAGCCCTTCTCGGCCGACAGCTCGGGGCCGGACCCACCGGACCGGCGGACGACCCGGAAGCGGCGGACCCGCAGCTCCTCCTCGACCACGTCGAGGGCGGCAGCGCCGTCCAGGGCGGTGGGCAGCTCGGCGGAGTCCGGGAGCCGCAGCAGCCGGCGGGGGGCCGGCGGCGGCGCGGCGCGCAGCGCGCGGGCGTGCTCGACCAGCCGGGGGACGACGCAGCCGATCAGCGAGACGAACAGCAGCAGGTAGACCGCGGCGAACCACGGGGAGCTGAAGACGTCGAACAGGTAGAGGCGGTCGAGGACGGGCGCCAGCGTCGGGTGGTCGGCGAAGTACTGGGTGACGTTGCTCTGGTTGAGCGACCGCTGCGGCAGCAGCGACCCGGGGATCGCCGCCAGCGCCAGCAGGAGCAGCAGGATGATCGCCGTCCGCATGGCCGTGAGCCGGCGCCACCAGCGCAGCCAGAGGTTCAGCGCGCGCCGGCCGGCCGAGGGCCCGGCCGGCGGCTGCGGCACCTCGGCCGGCCGCGGCGGCGCTTGCAGGCTCATGGCTCGACTCCGAGCTCGTGCCGCTCCTCGCTCGCTGGCGCTCGCTGCGATGCTCGCTCGCCCGTCGTTCTCGCGGTGCTCACAGGGCGGACTCCCCGAAGCCTGTCGCGGCCAGCCATGAGCGCAGCCAGCCCATCATCTCGGTCCAGGCCCCGGTGACCAGCAGGACGCCGACGACGAGCAGCAGTGCGCCGCCGACGCGGGTGACGGTCCGGGCGTTCCGGCGCAGGAAGGACGTCGCGCCGAGAGCCCACCGGGCGCCCAGCGCCACCAGCACGAACGGCACCCCGAGGCCCAGGCAGTAGGCGACGCCGAGCACCGCGCCGCGGCCGGCGGTCGCCTCCACGTAGGCCAGCGAGTTGACCGCGGCCAGGGTCGGCCCGAGGCACGGCGTCCAGCCGAGGCCGAAGACGACGCCCAGCAGCGGCGCCCCCGCCAGGCCGGCGACCGGGCGGGCGGAGATCCGGGCGGTGCGCTGCAGGACCGGCAGCCAGCCGAGGAAGGCCAGCCCCATGACGATGGTGACGACGCCGAACACGCGGGTCAGCACGTCGGCGTGCTGCAGCAGCAACCGGCCCAGCCCGCCGAACGCGGCGCCGAAGGCGACGAAGACCGCGGTGAACCCGAGCACGAACAGCAGCGCGCCGAGCACCATCCGGCCGCGGGAGGAGCGCTCGTCGGTGCGCACCGCGGTCGCCTGGGCCCCCGGGGGAGGAGAACTGCCGGCCGGCACCGCGACCGCCGCCCGGGCGCCGGTGCCGGCCAGGCCGGTGACGTAGGACAGGTAGCCGGGCACCAGGGGCAGCACGCACGGCGAGGCGAAGCTGACCAGCCCGACCAGCGCGGCCACCGCGGCGGCGACGAGCAGCGGGCCGTCGGTGACGAGGGCGCCGAACGTCTCCCCCATCAGCTCCCCTCCGCCACCAGCGAGTCGATCACCGCGCGCAGGTCGCCCTGGGCGACCTCGCCGGTGTAGACGGCGGCCACCCGGCCGTCACGGTCGAGCACGATCGTGGACGGGATCGCGTTCGCCGGGTAGTCCCGGAACGCCAGCGCCACCTCACCGCGCGGGTCGTAGAGGGAGGGGAACTCGATGCCCTCGCTGTCGACGAAGGCCTGGGCGAACTGCTCGCTGGTCTCCTTGACGTTCAGCCCGAGGAAGGCGACGCCCTGGTCCCGGACGTCGGCGTAGACCTCCTGGAACTCCGGCGTCTCCACCCGGCAGGGCGGGCACCACGAGCCCCAGAAGTTGAGGACGGCGACGTCGCCGGCCAGCTCGTCGGAGGAGAACCCGCCCCCGCCCAGCAGGGTGCCGGAGAAGTCGGGCGCGGCGGCGCGCTCGGCCGCCGGGATGACCTCACCGGCCGGGGTGCCGGCGACGAAGCGGAACTCGCCGCCGTTGTTGACGTCGACGGCGTTCGCGCCGGTGGAGCAGCCCGCGAGCAGCAGCGCCGCCGCCAGGGCACCGAGCAACCCACCACCGGGGCCCCTGCGGGGACGTGGAGCGCCATCGGAGCTCCTCGGAGGGAGGTACCTCATGCCCCGGGCACCGCGTCGGGGTCGGTCGCACCCGCCGGCTCGGCGTAGGAGAGCCCGACGAAGCGGTCGCCCTCGTAGGTCAGCGAGGTGACGCTGGCCAGGCCGCACTGTCGGCGGCGCGGGTCGTGCACGTACCGGCGTCCCTCCAGGTGCAGCCGGACGGTCCAGATCGGCAGCTGGTGGCTGACGCACACCGCCGCCGACCCGCGCGCGGCGTCGCGGGCGGCCTCGACCGCGGCGAGCATCCGGGCGGCGATCTCGACGTAGGGCTCGCCCCACGAGGGCCGGAACGGGTTGCGCAGCTTCCACCAGTGCTGGGGCATGCGCAGGGCGCCGTCGCCGACGCCGACCCGCAGCCCCTCGAACAGGTTGCTCGCCTCGATCAGCCGGTCGTCGAGCGTGACCGGCAGCGACAGCGCCTCGGCGATCGGCGCGGCGGTCTGCCGGGCCCGCTCCAGCGGGCTGGACACCAGGTGCGTCACCCCCCGGTCGGCGAACCAGCGGGCGGCCGCCCGCGCCATGCCCTCGCCGGCGTCGGAGAGCCGGTAGCCGGCCAGCCGGCCGTAGAGGACCTTGTCCGGGTTGAACACCTCGCCGTGGCGCAGCAGGTGCACCACGGTGGTCTCGGCCATCAGGTGCTCACCCCGGCCGGGTCCTCGGCGGGCGGCGCGGCGGCGGGCTCGACCGCGGCGGCGGCGCGGGCGGCCGCGGGCAGCGCGGCGAGCACCCGCTCGACGGCCTCGTCGTCCAGCGCGGCGCTGACGAACCACGCCTCGAACGCCGACGGGGGCAGGTACACCCCGCGGGCGAGCATCGCGTGGAAGAAGGCGGTGTAGCGGCTGGCGTCCTGCGAGCGGGCGTCGTCGTAGTCGCGGACCCGCCGCCCGTCGGGCACGAAGAACACGGAGAACATCGAGCCGGCCTGCTGCACCCGGTGCGGGACGCCGGTGGAGAACAGCGCGGCGCTGGCCGCGCCGCGCAGGGTCCCGGCCACCTCGTCGCAGCGGGCGTAGACCGCGCCGGTGCAGTGCCGCAGCGTGGCCAGGCCGGCGGCCACGGCCACCGGGTTCCCCGACAGCGTGCCCGCCTGGTACACCGGCCCGGCCGGGGCCAGGTGGTCCATGAGGTCGGCGCGGCCGCCGAACGCGGCCGCGGGCAGCCCGCCGCCCATGACCTTGCCGAAGGTGAACAGGTCGGCGTCGACCGGGTCCACGCCGTACCAGCCGGAGCGGGAGACCCGGAAGCCGGTCATGACCTCGTCGACGATGAACAGCGCGCCGTGCGCGGCGGTGATCCGGCGCAGCTGGGCGTTGAACCCGTCCAGCGGCGGGACGACGCCCATGTTGCCGACCGCGGCCTCGGTGATGACGCAGGCGATCTCGGCGCCGCGCTCGGCGAACACCGCCTCGACCGCCGCGACGTCGTTGTAGGGCAGCACGACGGTGTCGGCGGCCGCGCCGGTGGTGACGCCCGGGGTGTCGGGCAGGCCCAGGGTGGCCACGCCGGAGCCGGCCGAGGCCAGCAGCGCGTCGACGTGGCCGTGATAGCAGCCGGCGAACTTGACCACGAGCGGGCGGCCGGTGACGCCGCGGGCCAGCCGGACCGCCGAGAGCACCGCCTCCGTGCCGGAGTTGACCAGCCGCACCCGCTGCACCGGCGGCATCCGGGCGATGATCTCCTCGGCCAGCTCCAGCTCGCCCTCGGTCGGGGCGCCGAAGGTGAGGCCGCGGCGGGCGGCGGCGGTGACCGCCTCGACGACCGCCGGGTGCGCGTGGCCGAGGATCAGCGGGCCCCACGAGGCGACCAGGTCCACGTAGCGGCGCCCGTCGGCGTCGGTCAGGTAGGCCCCGGACCCCTTGGCCATGAACCGGGGGGTGCCGCCGACCGCGCGGAAGGCGCGCACCGGGCTGTTCACCCCGCCCGGGGTGACCCGCTGACCGCGGGCGAACAGATCGGCCGACCTGGGGGCCTCGTAGGCGTACGGGGGGCTGTCCGGCGAGGTCACGAGCCCAGTGTCCCCTTCCTCCCTCGGGAGCCGTCCGGGGTGTCCCGGAGGGCGGCGAGCAGTGCGGTGGTCAGCGCGGCCGGGTCGCGGGTGGGCACCAGCACGGTGCGCCCGTCGATGAGCCGCAGCGGGAGCCCGGCCCGCCCGCGCGGCAGCGACCCGCCGCCGCCGAGGACGGCGGCGCCGGCGTCGGCCCCCGCCGTCCCGACGGTGACCGCGCGCAGGTGGGCGGCGTCGACGTCGGCGAGCGGTACCCGCTCCCGGCCGACGGTGAGGCCGGCGTCGGCGCCCTCGGCGTCGACCCGCACCGTCCAGGCCCGGCGGACCATGAGCGTGTGGCCCAGCACGGCACCGAGCGCGCACCCGGCCAGCGCGAGGACCAGCGACGGGACCCCCCGCCCGGGCAGCAGCAGGTCCACGACGACGAGGAGCCCGACGACGCCGGCGACCGGCCAGAACGGCCGCCAGGAGCCCCCGGGCTCGACGTACGTCATCGCTAGGGGCGGGTGGGCGACAACCACTGCGCCGCTTCCACCGCCCAGTAGGTGAGCACGGTGCCCGCGCCGGCCCGGCGGATCGCGGTGAGCGTCTCGAGGACGGCTCGCCGCCGGTCCACCCAGCCGTTCGCCGCGGCGGCCTCGACCATCGCGTACTCGCCGCTCACCTGGTACGCGCTGACCGGGACGTCGACGGCGTCGGCGACCCGGGCGACGACGTCCAGGTAGGGCAGCGCCGGCTTGACCATGACCGCGTCGGCGCCCTCGGCGATGTCCTGCGCCACCTCGCGCAGCGCCTCGTCGGCGTTGGGCGGGTCCATCTGGTAGGTCGAGCGGTCGCCGAACTGCGGCGCCCCCTCGGCGGCCTCCCGGAACGGGCCGTAGAAGCCCGAGGCGTACTTGGCCGCGTAGGCGAGGATCGGCACCTCGGTGGACCCGGCGCCGTCCAGTCCCGCGCGGATCGCCGCGACCTGGCCGTCCATCATCCCGCTGGGCGCCACGAGGTGGGCGCCGGCCTGCGCCTGGGCGACCGCCACCGCGGCATAGCGGTCCAGCGTCGGGTCGTTGTCGACCACGCCTGCCGGCGTCACGACGCCGCAGTGCCCGTGGTCGGTGTACTCGCACAGGCAGAGGTCCGCCATGAGCACCAGCTCGTCGCCGAGGTCGGCGCGCAGCTGCTGCAGCGCGACGTTGACGATCCCGTCGGCGGCGTCGGCCTGCGAGCCGACCGGGTCCTTCGCCGAGGGGATGCCGAAGAGCATCAGCCCGGAGATGCCGGCCTCGGCGGCCTCGTGCGCGGCCTTGCGCAGCGAGTCCAGCGTGTGCTGGACGACGCCGGGCATCGAGCCGATCGGCACCGGCTCGGCGATGTCCTGCTTGACGAACACCGGCAGCACGAAGTCGGCCGGGGCCAGTCGCGTCTGGGCGGTCAGGCGCCGCAACGCGGGCGTCGACCGGAGCCGGCGCCCGCGCGCGAAGCCGGCGGTCACGCGTCCTCCGCGGCCCTGAGCGAGTCGGCGTACTCGGCGAGCGCGTCCACCAGCGGCGCCACGGCGGCGATCTCCGGCTGGACGTCGACCCGCAGGCCGAACTCCTGGGCGCTGGCCGCAGTCTGCGGGCCGATCACCGCGACGACGGTCTTGGCGTGCGGCTTGCCGGCGATGCCGACCAGGTTGCGCACCGTGCTCGACGAGGTGAAGCACACCGCGTCGAAGCCGCCGCCCTTGATCGCCTCGCGCACCGCGGCGGCCGGCGGGGCCGCCCGGACGGTGCGGTAGGCGGTGACGTCGTCGATCTCCCAGCCCCGCTCGACCAGGCCGGCGGCGAGGGTCTCGGTGGCGATGTCGGCGCGCGGCAGCAGCACCCGGTTGATCGGGTCCAGCACGTCGTCGTACTCGGGGAAGTCGGCCAGCAGGCCCTCGCTGGACTGCTGCCCGGTGGGCACCAGCTCCGGCGCGATCCCGAAGGCCCGCACCGCCTCGGCGGTCTGCTCGCCGACGCAGGCGACCTTGACGCCGGCGAAGGCACGCGCGTCGAGGCCCAGCTCGACGAACTTCTCGCGCACGGCCTTGACCGCGTTCACCGAGGTGAACACGATCCAGCCGTAGCGGCCGGTGACCAGGCCCTTGATGGCGCGGTCCATCTGCGCGGGGCTGCGCGGCGGCTCGACGGCGATCGTCGGCACCTCGACCGGCACGGCCCCGTAGGCGCGCAGCCGGTCGCTCATCCCGCCGGCCTGGTCCTTGGTGCGCGGCACCAGCACCCGCCAGCCGAACAGCGGCCGGCTCTCCCACCAGGAGAGCTTGCCGCGCTTGTCGACGGCCGAGCCGACGGTGGCCACGACCGGCCCGGTCAGGGCGTCGAGGCCGGCGGTCTTCTCCGCGACGGCGGCCAGCTTGGCGACCACGCTCTTCTGCGCGGTGCCCGAGCCGCCGGTGGTGACCACGATCGGCGTCCCGGCGGACAGGCCGCCCTCGACCAGCCGCGCGGCCGCGTCGGGGAGCTCCTCAGCGTTGGCCTGCAGCACCAGCGGCGCGCCCAGCCCCGAGGCGGCCGCGGCCAGCGCGGCGAGGTCGACGTCGCCGCCGCGCAGGTCGGCGCTGACCGACGTGCCGCCGACGGCGACACCGGCGAAGGCCGGGACGGCGGTGGCCGGGGCGACGCCCGGGACGACGTCGAAGCCGACCGAGGTGCGGCCGACGGCGAGCACCTCCTTGACCGCGCCGTCGGAGGTGAACGGGTCGCCGGCGACGAGCCGGACGACCGTGCTGCCGCCCTTGGCGGCAGCGACGGCGGCCTTGGCGATCTCGGCCGGCTCACCCGTGGCGGGGGTCAGCTCGAGCCCGGGCCGCTGCTCGCGGACCGCGTCGGCGATCGCCGGCGGCACGTCCGGGTCGACGAGGACGACGTCGGCCTCGGCCAGCGCCGCGGTCGCCCGGGCGGTGAGCATGCCCGGGTCGCCCGGGCCGGCGCCGACGAAGACGACCTTGCCGGCCGTTCCGTTCTGCTTGCGGAAGCGCGTCATCGCGAGCTCCTGTTCCTGGCCCGTGAGGGCTGGTGTGCGGGGGTCTGGGGAGCCGGGCGGGGATGCCCGGCGGGGGTGGGAGTCATCGGGAAGCCGCCATGAGCTCGGCCGCGCCGCGGTCGAGCAGGTCGGCGGCGAGCTCGCGGCCGAGCCGCTCGGCGTCGGCCGGCGGCCCGCTCACCGAGCCGCGCACACCGTCGCTGCCGTCGAGCGCGGTGACCGAGGCACGGAGGAACAGCTCGGGGCCGTCCTCCCCCTCGGCGAGCTCGGCGTAGGCCGCGACCGGCGCGCTGCAGCCGGCCTCGAGCGTGGCCAGCGTGGTGCGCTCGGCGGCCACGCAGGCGCGGGCGGCTGGGTCGTCCAGGGCGGCGAGCAGCTCCCGCGTGCGGACGTCGTCGGCCCGGCACTCCACGGCCAGCGCGCCCTGCGCCGGCGCGGGCAGCACCTGCAGCGGGTCGAGGGTCTCGGTGACGGCGTCCAGCCGGCCCAGCCGGGTCAGCCCCGCCCGGGCCAGGACGACGGCGTCCAGGTCGCCCGGAACCACCCGCGCCATGCGGGTGTCGACGTTGCCGCGGATCGGCACGACCTCCAGCCCGAGGCCGAGGGCGCGCAGCTGGGCCACCCGCCGCGGCGCGCCGGTGCCGACCCGCGCGCCGGCCGGCAGCTCGCCGAGGGTGAGCCCGTCGCGGGCGACCAGCGCGTCGCGCGGGTCCTCCCGCAGCGGCACGGCCGCCACCGTCAGCCCGGGCTCGGGCCGCGTCGGGAGGTCCTTGTAGCTGTGGACGGCGACGTCGACGGCATCCTCCAGCAGGGCCTGCCGGATCGCCGCCACGAAGACGCCGGTGCCGCCGAGCTGCGCGATCGCCGCCGCCGAGCGGTCGCCCTCGGTGCTGATGTGCACCAGCTCCACGGGGACGCCGCTCGCCGCGGTGATCGCGTCGGCGACCGCCTGGGACTGGGTGGTGGCCAGTCGGCTGGCGCGGGTGCCCAGCCGGAGCGTCGAGGTCGTGGTGGTCACCCGCCACCGCCGGCACTCAGCTCGTCGGGGTCGACGGTGACCGCGTCGGCCAGGCTCGCCCGCTCGGGGACGACGGGGGCGTCGATCCCCAGCCCGAACAGCGCGCGCAGGGCGTCGGCGTAGTCCACGCCGCCGGGGGCGCTGGCCAGCTCCTTCACCCGCACGGTCGGCTCGTGCAGCAGCTTGTCCACCACCCGGCGCACCGTGCGGGCGACCTCGCTGCGGGCCTTGGCGTCGAGGTCGGGCAGCCGCGTCGAGAGCCGCAGCAGCTCGGCGTCCACCACCTCGGCGGCCTGGCTGCGCAGCGCGGAGACCGTCGGCGCGACGGCGGCGGCCTGCCACTCGGCCCGCAGCAGCGCGGTCTCGGCCTCGATCAGCGCGTGCGCGGCGGCGATGTCGTCGGCGGCCACCGGACTGGCGGAGAGCTCGCCGGCCGCCGTCCGCTCGCCCTGCAGGAGGGCGAGGTCGACCACGTGCACGCCGGGCACGGCGGCCACGCCGGGGTCGACGTCCCGGGGCAGCGCCAGGTCGATGACGACCAGCGGCCGGCCGGCGCGGCCGGTCATGGCCCGGGCGACGACCTCGGTGCCGACGACGATGCCGCGCGCCCCGGTGCAGGTGACCAGCACGTCGGCGGCGGCCAGCTCCTCGGGCAGCCGGGCCAGCTCGGCGGCGCGGCCCTCCACCGAGGTGGCCAGCCGCTCGGCGTGCGCCGGCGTCCGGCTGCTCACGGTGACGGCGGCGCCGCGGCGGGCCAGCGTCGTGGCCGCCAGCGCGCCCATCGAGCCCGCACCGACCACCAGCACCGAGCGGCCGGCCAGCGAGCCGATCCGGTCCTCGGCGTGGTCGAGGGAGACCGAGACCAGCGAGGCGCCGGCCCGGTCGATGCCGGTCTCGGTGTGCACGCGCTTGCCCACCCGCAGCGCCCGCTGGGCGACCGGGTGCAGCGCCCGGCCCACGGCGCCCTGCTCACGGGCCAGCGCGTAGGCGGTGCGCAGCTGGCCGAGCACCTGCGTCTCGCCGACGACCATCGAGTCCAGGCCGGCGGCGACGGTGAACAGGTGCGTGACGGCCTGGTCCTCGTAGTGGACGGTGACGTAGGGCGAGAGCTCCTCCACCGTGGCGCCGGCCTGGCGGGCCAGCACCCGGCTGACGTCGGTGACACCGCCGTGGAAACGGTCCACCTCGGCGAACACCTCGACGCGGTTGCAGGTGGCCAGCACGATGGCCTCGCTGACGTGGTCGGTCCCGACCAGCTCGTGCAGCGCCTTGACGGTGTCGTCGGCACCCATCGCGAACTGCTCGAGCAGCGCGACGGGCGCGGTCTGGTGGCTCACGCCGACCGCCAGGAGACTCATGCGAGCACCTCCACGGACTCGATCCCGCCGCGCTGCTGGCCGAGGAACGCGAGCACCTGCAACTCGACGGAGAGGTCGACCTGGCGCACGTCGACACCCTGGGGTGCGCTCAGCGCCACCGGTGCGAAGTTCAAGATGCTCCTCACCCCGGCCGCGGTCAGCCGGTCGCAGACGGACTGGGCGACCTCGGCCGGTGTCGCGATGACCCCGATCGTGGCCGCCGTCGTGGCGACCACCTCGTCGAGCTCGTCCATGGGGCGCACGAGCTGCCCGCCGATCCGCTGGCCCACCCGGACCGGGGCGGCGTCGAAGAGCCCGACGAACCGGAAGCCGCGGCTGCCGAAGCCGGCGTAGTCGGCCAGTGCGGTGCCGAGGTTGCCGATCCCGACCAGCACGCACGCGCGGGACCGCTCGACGCCGAGCACCCGGGCGATGCGGTCGCGCAGGGTGCCCACGTGGTAGCCGACCCCGCGGACGCCGCAGGGGCCGAGGTGGGAGAGGTCCTTGCGCAGCCCGGCGGGGTTGACGCCGGCCGCGGTGGCCAGCTCACCGGAGGAGACGTTGCTGCGGCCACCGTCGGCGAGGCCGGTGAGCACCCGCAGGTACACGGCCAGGCGGGCGACGGTGGCCTCGGGGATCCGGGGCCGTGGCTGCGTCACGGACTCACTCCACAGCGGTCGCGCCCGTACGTCCGGCGGGTGCCGGATGCGGTCGAACGACATCGGGGGCCCGGGCGGGAGACCGCCCGGCGACAGCCACGGTAACCGCTTGTGAACGCAGGAACAAAGTCGCTGGGAGGCTCGGAGGCCGCAACCCAGGACAGACGGCGCCAGCTGTGGTGAGGACCATAGCAAGGACCCCCGTGCCTCCCGCCACTCGCAGGCTCGCGGCGGGTCCCTGCACGGGGGCCGTCAGGGGAGGCTCAGGTCCCGGCGCAGCCGCGGCACGTCGACGGTGAAGTAGGAGTGCTCCCGGCCGTCGAGCAGCAGCACCGGCACCCGGTCGCCGTACTCGGCCTGGAGCTCCGGGTCGGCGTCGACGTCGACCGCGGTGACCGCCAGCCCCGCCTCGGCGGCGATCAGCTCCAGCGCCGCGGCCGCGTTCTCGCAGAGGTGGCACTCCCGGCGGGTCAGCAACTGCAGCCGCGCCTCGCTCACGAGACCTCCTCCACGTCGTCGTCCGGGCGGGTCAGGCCCAGCTCGCGCAGCCGGGCGCGGCTCACCTTGCCGGTCAGCGAGTGCGGCAACGCGGCCAGCACCTGCACCGACGTCGGCACCTTGTAGCGGGCCAGCGACGCCGCCGCGTGCTCGCGCAGCTCCGCCAGGCCCACCGTCCGCCCGGACCGGAGGGCGACCACCGCGCGGACCGCGGAGCCGGTGCGGGCGTCGGGCACGCCGATGACCGCGCTCTCGGCGACGGCGGGATGGGTGTCGAGCACCCGCTCCACCTCCGCCGGGTACACGTTGAACCCGCTGACGAGGATGAGGTCGCTGCGCCGGTCGACCAGGTGCAGGTCACCGTCCCGGTCGGCATAGGCGAGGTCCCCGGTGGCCAGCCAGCCCTCGGCGTCCGGGCCGCCCGCGCCGTCGGGCCAGTAGCCGGAGAACAGGTTGGGTCCGCGGACCCAGATCTCCCCCGGGCCGTCCTCGGCGAAGCGGACGGCGGTCGGTGCGTCGTCCTCGACCGGTTCGCGCTGGGCGGTGTCGCGCAGCTGGATCTCCACGCCGGGGATCGGCCCGCCGATGCAGGCCGGCTTGGCCCGCCCGGTGGCCAGGGTGCTGGCCACGACCGGGCAGGCCTCGGTGAGCCCGTAGCCCTCCCAGACGGTGACCGCGGCCCGGTCCCGCATCCCCCGCCAGACCTCGGCGGGCAGCGGGGCGGCGCCGGAGGAGGCCATCCGGACGGCGGCGAACGCGCGGCGCAGGCCGGCGTCCGAGCCCGCCGCGTCGGCGACGGCCAGCCACGCCTGGTACATCGGCGGCGCCCCGGGGACGGCGGTGACCTCCTCGCGCGCCATCAGCTCGAGCGTCCCGGCCGGGTCGAAGTGGTCGACGAGGACGGCGCAGGCGCCGGTGGCCGCGACCAGCCCGAAGCCGGCGTTGAGCCCGTAGACGTGGAACAGCGGGAGCGCGACGAGCACGCGGTCGCCGGGACGGACCGGCGGCGGGCTCATCGCCAGGCACTGCTCCTGGTTGGCCCGCAGCGCCGCGGCCGGGAGCATCGCGCCCCGCGGCCGGCCGGTGGTGCCGCTGGTGTAGGCCAGGAACGACAGGGCGGCTTCCCCCTCGGCGTCCGCCGGCGGTGCGGCGTCGTGCGCCGGCGGCCCGGTGCAGACCGGCACGCCGGCGACCGGCGCCCGGTCGCCCGCGACGAACAGCGCCGCGCCGCTGTCGGTGAGCACGTACTCCAGCTCGGGGTCGGTGTAGGCGGTGTTCACCGGGACGACGACCAGCCCCGCCCGCAGCGCGCCGAGCGCCGCCCGCAGCCAGTCGGCCCCGTTGGGCAGCTGGACGGCGACCCGCTGCCCCGGCGTCAGCCCGCGGGCCGCGTAGCCGGCCGCCGCGCGGTCGACCTGCGCATCGAGCTCGGCCCAGGTCAGCCGCGACCCTCCGTCGACCACGGCAGGAGCGCTGCCCCGGCTCCGCGCCGCCGCCCGCACCAGCGCGGAGAGGGACGTACCGGCCTCGGTCATGCACAGCTCCTCCGGTGGCGGGGTCATGGCCACCCGCGGGAAGGGCCACGACACGGTGGGTGACCACGTCGTGGACGGGCTGCCGCGATGTTGTCACCATGGGGGGAGCCCCGCAGCACTGTGCGCCGCCCCGCGGGGGTGGTGCGAGCCGAGGCGGCCCGCGGGCCGAGGAGGAGGTCCGACGCCCGCATGCCACCGCCGCAGCCGGTCGACGGCGCCCTGACCGAGGCGGCCGCGCTCGACGAGGCGCGGCCGGCCGCGCTCGGCGCCCTCGCCGAGCCCGACGTCGACGTCTGGGAGCTGGTCCGCGCGGCGCAGGGCGGCGACGCCGAGGCCTTCGGCCGGCTCTACGACCGGTACGTGGACATGGTCTTCCGCTACCTGCTGCACCGGGTGGGGAACCGGACCGTGGCCGAGGACCTCACCAGCGAGACCTTCGTCAGGGCGCTGCGGCGGATCGACTCCCTCACCTACCAGGGCCGCGACGTCGGCGCCTGGCTGGTCACCATCGCCCGCAACCTCGTCCTCGACCACGTGAAGAGCAGCCGCTACCGGCTGGAGGTCACCACCGCGGACATGCGCGACGCCGACCGGGCCACCGAGGGCCCGGAGGACGCCGTGGTGCGGCAGCTGACCAACGAGCAGCTGCTCTCCTGCATCCGCCAGCTGGGCAGCGAGCAGCAGGAGTGCATCTCGCTGCGCTTCCTGCAGGGCCTGTCGGTGGCCGAGACCGCCGCGGTCATGGGCAAGAAGGACGGCGCGGTCAAAGCCCTCACCCACCGCGCGGTGCGCCGGCTGGCCGCGCTGCTGCCGGAGGGACTGCGATGAGCGGCACGCCGGCCCCCGTCACCGGCCCCCGCGCCGGCTCGTTGACCGCACGGGTGCGCCGCGCTGGACGACCCACCCCCATCCCACGGCTCGGAGGCACCCGGTGAGCGGTCCCGACGGCGCGGCGCCCGCGGGCGCCCGTCGCACCGCGCTGCGCGAGCGGGAGGACGGCGTCCTCGCCCGCCTGCAGGTGCTGGCCGCCGGGCTCGACGACGGGCCGGACCCGGCCTTCCGGGCGGGGACCCGCGACAGGCTGGTGGCGATGGCCGCGGTGCGCACGCCGGTCCCCGCACCGCGCTCGCGGCTGCGGCGGCTGCTGGCCGCGCGGGCCTCGGACCGGAGGACGCCGGCCTGGCGCGCCCGGCTGACCGCCGGCCTGGTCGGCGCCGCGCTCACGGTGACCGCCGCAGGCGGGGTGGTCGCGCTGGCCGGCGACGCCCGGCCCGGCGACGTCCTCTACGGCGTCAAGCGCGGCACCGAGCAGACCCGGCTGGCGCTGACCGGCAGCGACCGCGGCCTGACCCTGCTGCAGTTCGCCGCCACCCGGCTCGACGAGCTCGGCGCCCTGGCCGGAGCCGCCCCCGCCGACGTCGTCATCGGCGTGCTGGACACGATGGACGAGCAGACGACCGAGGGCGCCGCCCTGCTCGCGGCGCAGGCGGTGCGCGACGCGGACGCCGCCCCCGTCGACGAGCTGGCCGTCTGGACGGCGGAGCAGAGCGTCGGGCTGGTCGCGCTCCGGTCCGACGTCCCGGCCGGCGCGGGCGCCGCCGCGGAGGACTCGCTGACGCTGCTCGCCGACCTGGCCCGGCGTGCCGCGGGCCTGCGGAGCGCGCTGGCCTGCCCCACCGGCCCGGCGGTCGACGCGCCGGACGCCCTCGGCCCGGTTCCGGTGGCGTGCGCGGCGGAGGTCCCGGCGGCCGCTGCGCCGGAGGCGCCCGCACCGCCGACGGCCGACCCGGCGCCCGTGACCGGACCCGCCGCCGATGCGCCGGACCCGACGTCGTCGACGCCGCAGGCCCCGGCCCCGTCGCCGTCCCGGCCACTCCCCCTGCCGCCGGTCGGCGGCCCGCCGGCGGGTGGGCTCCCGACCGTCCCGGCGCCGTCCCGGCCGGCTCCGCCACCGCTGGTCGACACGCCACTGCCGGTCTGCATCCCGCTGCTGATCTGCTGAACCCGCGTCCTCGGCGCACGCCGGACGCCCACTAGGGTCGGATCGCGCCGCCCCGCCCCGCCTCGGCTGCCCCGGCGGCGCACGGAGACAGGGGGAGGTCGTGGTGTCGGGACTGCCCTTCCGCGGCCGCCGAGCACGGCGCCAGGCGGAGCTGCCGGACGAGGAGACCCGGGCGCACGTCGCCGGTGCCGCCTCCGCCGCCGCCGCCGAGGTCGAGCCCGCACCTGCCGTCGTCCCGGACCTGGCCGCGGCCGCGTTCTTCGACGTCGACAACACGATGATGATGGGCGCCTCGCTGTTCTGGTTCGCGCGCGGGCTGGCCGCCCGCAAGTACTTCCGCGCCCGCGACCTGGCGCTGTTCGTGTGGCAGCAGGCGAAGTTCCGCGTCGCCGGCAACGAGAGCGCCGACGACATGCACACCATCCGCGAGAACGCGCTGGCCTTCGTCGCCGGCCGGCCGGTCGTCGAGATCGTCGCGGTCAGCGAGGAGATCTACGACGAGCTGATGGCCGACCGGATCTGGGCCGGCACCCGCGTGCTCGCCCAGAAGCACCTCGACGCCGGGCAACGGGTGTGGCTGGTCACCGCGACCCCGGTGGAGCTGGCCCGGATCATCGCCCACCGCCTAGGCCTCACCGGCGCGCTGGGCACCGTCGCGGAGGTGGTCGACGGGCACTACACCGGCCGGCTGGTCGGCGAGCTCATGCACGGGGAGGCCAAGGCCGAGGCGGTGCGGGCCCTGGCCGAGCGCGAGGGCCTGGACCTCTCCCGGTGCACCGCCTACAGCGACAGCTCCAACGACCTGCCGATGCTCACCCTCGCCGGGACGGCGGTCGCGGTGAACCCGGACACGGAGCTGCGCGCGGTCGCCCGATCCCGGGGCTGGGAGGTCAAGGACTTCCGCACCGGTCGCAAGGCCGCGAGAATCGGCGTCCCCACCGTGGCGGCCGCCGCGCTCTCCGGCGGCCTGGTCGGCGGCGCGCTGGCCCTCCGTCGCCGCCAGCGCTGGCCCTTCTGAGTCGCCGCACCGAGACGAGGCGTTCGACGGGCCCGACCGGGTACTCCCGCGGGGAGGCCGGGCGCCATCCGGCCGGACCGACCATCATCACGTGCACGGCACACGCGTGCGGACCGACCGGAAGGACCTGCCTTGGCTGGTGGACTCGTGGCCCTGTTCGACGACGTGGCGGTGCTGGCGCGTGCCGCCGCCGCCTCCGTCGACGACATCGGGGCCGCCGCTGGACGGGCCAGCGTGAAGGCTGCCGGTGTCGTCGTCGACGACACGGCGGTCACGCCGCAGTACGTGCACGGCCTGGCCGCGGAGCGCGAGCTGCCGATCATCCGGCGCATCGCCCTGGGGTCGCTGCGCAACAAGCTGCTCATCATCCTGCCCGCGGTGCTGCTGCTCAGTCAGTTCCTGCCGGTCCTCCTCACCCCGATCCTCATGGTCGGCGGCGCCTACCTGTGCTACGAGGGTGCGGAGAAGGTCTGGCACAAGCTCCGCGGCCACGACGACCCCCACGCCGCGGCCGAGAAGGCCCTCCCGGACGAGAAGACCATCATCTCCGGCGCCGTGCGCACCGACTTCATCCTGTCGGCCGAGATCATGGTCATCTCGCTCAACGAGGTGGTCGACCAGCCGTTCCTGTCGCGCACGGTGATCCTCGCGATCGTCGCGGTCGGCATCACCGTCCTGGTGTACGGCGTCGTCGGCGTCATCGTGAAGATGGACGACGTCGGACTGAGCCTGTCCCAGCGACCCGGGCAGCGGGTGGCGGCGCTGGGCCGCGGACTGGTCAAGGCGATGCCGCGGCTGCTCACCGCCCTCACCGTGGTCGGCACCGCGGCGATGCTGTGGGTCGGCGGCCACATCCTGCTGGTGGGCACCGACGAGCTGGGCTGGCACCTGCTCTACGAGACCGTGCACCACTGGGAGGAGGCGGCGCACGAGGCCACCGGTGCGTTCGGCGGGGTCGTGGGCTGGCTGGTCAACACGCTGGCCAGCGCGTTCCTCGGGCTCGTCGTCGGCGCCGTGGTGGTCGCCGTCATGAACCTCACGATCCACCGGCGCAAGGCCCACTCCCCGGGCGAGGCCGGGGCGCACTGAGCGGACCCCGTCCCCGGGACGGGGCCGGGGTCCTCAGCCGAAGACGGACTTGCGCTGGAGCAGCAGCTGGTAGAGCGACTGCTGGATGGTCTCCCGCACCTGGTCGGTCAGGTTGAACACCAGCATCGGGTCCTCGGCGGCGGCCGGACCGTAGGACGCCGTCTCGATCGGCTCACCGAACGCGATCAGCCACTTCGACGGCAGCGGCAGCAGCCCGAGCGGGCCGAGCGCCGGGAACGTCGGCGTGATCGGGAAGTACGGCAGCCCGAGCAGCCGGGCGATCGTCTTCGCGTTGCCGATCATCGGGTACGTCTCCTCGGCGCCGACGATGGCGCACGGGATGATCGGGGCCCCGGTGCGCAGCGCCGCCGTGACGAAACCTCCCCGGCCGAACCGCTGCAGCGTGTACCGCTCGCGGAACGGCTTGCCGATCCCCTTGAAGCCCTCGGGGAAGACGCCGACCAGCTCGCCGCCGGTGAGCAGGCGCTCGGCGTCCTCGTTGCAGGCCAGGGTGGTGCCCATCTTGCGGGAGACGGTGCCGACGAAGGGCAGCTCGAAGACCAGGTCGGCGCCGAGCAGCCGCAGCCGGCGCCGGGCCGGGTGGTCGTCGTGCAGCGCGACCGTCGTCATCAGCGCGTCGATCGGGACGGTGCCGGAGTGGTTGGCGACGACGAGCGCACCGCCGGTGTCGGGCACGTTCTCCGTGCCGTGCGTCTCCACCCGGAACCACCGAGAGAACAGCGGCCGCAGCATCGGCAGCAGCACGTGGTCGGTCAGGTCGGGGTCGAAGCCGAACTCGTCGGTCTCGTAGTCGCCGGTCAGCCGGCGCCGGAGGAACTCCAGCCCCCCGGCGACCTGCTCTTCCCAGCTGGCCGACGGCGGCGGCGGGACGTGCGCGTCCTCGTCGTCGGGCCGCAGCCGGATGACCCGTGCCTCAGGCATCGCGCACCGCCCGCAGTCCCGGCGCGGCGGGGGCCGGCCGCAGCCGCTCCCCCACCGAGCCCGCGGCCGCGCCGAGCCGGGCGACGAGCTCCTGCGCGCGGGTCGTCGCACCGCGGACGAGGTCCGGGGGAACCACCGGCGCGATGGTGGCCGCGTAGTCGGCCAGGGCCTCTGCCGTCGTGTGGCGCGGGGTGTAGCCGAACTCCTCGCGGAGCACGGTCGTGTCGACCACCCGGCCGAAGTTGAGGAAGCGCATCTGCTCCGGGGAGTAGTCGACGAAGCCGAACCGCCGGGTCAGCCGGCCGACCGAGCCGAGCGTCACCGACGGGAGGGGCACCTGCAGCCGGCCGAGCCGGCGGATCACCTGGGAGAGCAGCAGCGTGCCGTCCCCGCCCACGTTCACCGTGCCCTCGAACCCGCCGGTGGTCGCGCGGGTGAGCACGGAGAGCGCGTCGTCCTCGTGCAGCAGCTGCACGCGGGCGTCGTAGCCCAGGGCGGTGGGCACCAGCGGCATGCGCAGGAAGTGCGTGAGCAGCGAGTCGATCCGCGGGCCGATGAAGTTCGTGAACCGCAGCGACACCACCCCGACGTCGGGGCGGCGGCGGGCGAAGGACCGGACGTAGCCCTCGATGTCGAGGCTGTCCTTGGCGAACCCGCCGGAGGGCACCCGCCGGGCCTGCATGGCCTCGGTGAAGACGGCGGGGTCGCGGGAGGAGGCGCCGTAGACGGCACTGGTCGACTTCAGCACGAAGCGGCGGACCGAGGGCGCGCGCTGGCAGGCGGCGAGGAGCTGCATCGTCCCGATGACGTTGAGCTCCTTCATCGGTCCCCGCCCACCGGATCCGGCGGGCGTGGCGCTGATGTTCATGTGCACGACGGTGTCGACCGAGGCCGTCGTGATGACCTTGCCGATCAGCGGGCTGCGGATGTCGGCCCGCACGAACTCGGTGCGGCCGAGCCGGCGGAGGACCTCCGGGGACGGGGGGACGGTGTCCACCCCGATGACCCGCTCGATGGCGGGGTCGCGAGCGAGCTCGGCCGCCAGCGCTCCGCCCAGCCATCGGCTGACACCGGTGACCAGGACGACCGCAGGCGGCACGAGCGTCAGCTCACTTCTTGTTTCGACGCTGGACGCGCGTCTTCTTGAGCAGCTTGCGGTGCTTCTTCTTCGCCATCCGCTTGCGGCGCTTCTTGATGACCGAACCCATGGTCGTGCTCCCGACGTCGTCGCCGCGCGGCACTCGTCGGTGACCAGGGAGGTCACTCCGGGCGCCGCGCGAGGTGATCAGCTCGTGGGCGACACCCGGACCTGCCCGGCGTCGCTCGGCGACCGAGCGTACCCGGCGCCCCCGCGGCGACGCTGCCACGGGGAACCATCCGGCGCGATCTCCTCACCCGGAGGGGGAGGTGTGGTGCAGGCAGCCGCCTCGGAGGACGGCGGCCTCTTTCAGGCGATGTCGGTGTAGGCGTCGCGCAGGTAGTCCTGGACGGCGCGCTCCGGGACGCGGAACGAGCGGCCGACGCGGACGGCGGCGAGCTCGCCGGCGTGCACGAGGCGGTACACGGTCATCTTCGAGACCCGCATCATGCTGGCGACCTCGGCGACGGTCAGGAACGTGACGGCCGAGCGGGGCGCGGGCACGGTCGGGCGGCCGACGGGCATGGCGGCCGGGTGGGCCGGGGCGATCGGGCGGCCCATCGAGGCGGCCGAGATCGGCCGGGCGACCTGACGCGGGCCGGGGACGCCCGGACGGGCGTAGGCGGCGGCGTGGGCGGTGCGCTGGGGCATGGTCATGACTTCATCTCCGGACCTAGCACGCGTCGGGCGCCGGCTTCCCCACCGACTACGGGACACGCACGTGCTGATACAGAGAGTAGGGGGATGGGTGGGACAGAAGCGATGGAAGAAACGAACAGGCGGACCGGTCCGTCCTGGGCAGAACTACACCTATGTAGCTCTGTCGACATGTGTTCGGGCGCGTCGTCGACGACACGTTCCCATCTGCTCACGGATTGTCGACATGTTGTCCCCCGATGGGGGTAGCCTCATCGATCCCTCGCGTCCCGCCCGAGTTCGACGGAGCGGTCGTGTGCCGCCTCGATCGCGGCGATCAGCGCGGCGCGGACCCCGTGCCGCTCCAGCTCCCGGATGGCCGCGATCGTCGTCCCGCCGGGGCTGGTGACGGCCTCCCGCAGCTGGACGGGGTGCTCCCCCGAGTCGCGCAGCATCACCGCCGCACCGAGCGCGGTCTGCACGATGAGGTCGGCGGCCAGGGTGCGCGGCAGCCCCAGCAGGATGCCGGCGTCGATCATCGCCTCTACCAGGTAGAAGAAGTACGCCGGCCCGCTGCCCGACAGCGCCGTCACCGCGTCCTGCTGGGTCTCCGGCACCCGGCGCACCCGGCCCACCGCGGCCAGCAGCGCCTCCGCCTCGTCCAGGTGCGACTCGCCGGCGTGCGCGCCGGCCGACAGCACGCTCATGCCCTCGTCGACCAGCGCCGGCGTGTTCGGCATGACGCGGACCACGGGCACGCCCGCGGGCAGCGCCGCCTCGAGGGTGGACGTCGGGACGCCGGCGGCGACCGACACGACCAGGTGCCCGGGGTCGACGGCGGAGGCCAGCTGCCCCAGCAGCGCGCCGATGTCCTGCGGCTTGACCGCCAGCAGCAGCACCCGGGCCCGCGCGGCCGCCTCGACCAGGCCCAGTGCCGGGATGCCGTACCGCGTGCTCAGCTCCGCGGCCCGCTCCGGGCTGCGCTCGCACACGACGATGCCGTCGGCGCCGCTGCGCCGGATCAGCCCGGAGAGCAGCGCCTCCCCGATCTTGCCGCCGCCGATGATCGCCAGCCCCTGCCTCGCCTCGCTCACGACCGGCCCGCCAGCCGCCGCAGGGCCGCTCCCGGGTGGCCTGCGCCCGAGGGCAGGGCCACCCGCACCTGGTACCCGCCGGCGGCCAGCCGGCGCTGCTGCTCGGTGTGGACTCTCCACGGCATGACGTACTCCCAGCTGTCGGGTGCTCGTTCGTTCCAGGCGGCGCGCTCGCCGGCGATGGCGACCAGCCGCGGATCGGTGGTGCCGATCGCGGGCCGCCCGGCCCCGGCCATCAGCACGTTCAGGCAGCGCACGAAGGACAGGTCGGCGGCGGCGCCGCGCCCCTCGGTCAGCCGGACCCGGCCGGGGGCCAGCTCCCGGCACCGCTCCTCGGCGCCGGCGGTGCCCGCGCGGACGACGACGGCCGCGGACGGCACCCGGGCCGACACCCCGGCGACCACGCCCGGCGCACCGTCCAGCGCCACCCCCAGCCCGGCCTCCAGCGCGGCCCGCGCCACCGGCAGCGCCCCGAGGCCCACCCGGTCCACCGGCACGGTCAGCTCGCAGGAGGCGGCCAGCCCGGCCGCCGTCACGCCCGCGACGAGGTCGCGCAGCTCGGCGGCGGGGTCGGGGGCGTCCCCGGCGGGCCGGTGCTCGAGCGCGACCGGGTGGCCGGCGCCGACCACCTCGGCGGCGGCCCGGACGGCGTCCTCGACCCGCGGGCCGGCTCCGGCGAGGGTCAGGGGGCGCCGGCCCAGCAGGCGGCGCACCGGGGCGGGGGTCTGCGCGCGCACGAGCCGAACCGTAGTGCCGGACGCGTGTGTCACCCGCAGGGCCGGGGTAGCGGCGGCCGCATGGCTGGAGAACTGGACCGGATGAAGGTGGCGGTCCTCGCGACCGACGGCGTGGAGCAGATCGAGCTCGACCGGCCCTGGCAGGCGCTGGAGGAGGCCGGGGCCGAGCCCGAGCTGGTGTCGCTCGAGGCCGGCGAGATCACCGCCTACGACCACATCGACAAGGCCGACACCAAGCGGGTCGACGCCGTCGTGAGCTCCACCGACCCCGACGAGTACGCGGCCCTGGTGCTGCCCGGCGGCGTGATCAACGGCGACTTCATCCGCGCCGACGCCGACGCCGTGGCCTTCGTGAAGGCCTTCTTCGACGCGGGCAAGCCGGTGGCCGCGATCTGTCACGCGCCCTGGGTGCTGGCCGAGGCCGACGTCGTGCGGGGCCGGCGGATGACCTCGTGGCCGTCCCTGCAGACCGACCTGCGCAACGCGGGCGCCAAGTGGGTGGACGAGGAGGTCGTCGTCGACGGCAACCTGGTGACCAGCCGCCAGCCCGACGACCTCGACGCGTTCACGGCCGCGATGGTCGAGCAGTTCGCCGCCGGTCCGCAGGACTCGGACGACGACGAGGACGAGGACGAGGACTGACGGAGAGCACCCGCGGAGGAGCCGCCTTCCTCAGGTGCCCGAGAGCAGGCTCGCGGCCGGCGCGATGGTGAGCAGCGTGCCGGCGAAGACCAGGATGCCGACCAGCCGGACGCCGGCGGCCTCCTTGTCCTGCCGCTGCCGCCAGGCCGCCACCCCGGCGACCAGGCCGGCGACGGCCAGGGGGGCCAGGAGCACGGCCAGGTAGGGCAGCAGCTCCCACAGCACGGTGAACAGGAAGTAGATGCCGACGCCGGCAGCGAGGGCGACCACGAGCTCGCCGGCGAAGCGCAGCCAGGCCAGCGCCCCCTCCCGCCCGCCGACCGCCCCGTCGTCGAGCAGCGGCGCGTCGGCGTCGGCGCGGACGACGGGGATCGGCCCGGTCGAGGGCGCCTCGTCGGTCGCCTTCGCCCTGGCGGGGGTCCCGACCACACCTGTCGTGGCCGTCGTCGCGCTCGGCACGCCCGGCTTCCGGGAGGGGCGCAGGCCCGGGATCGCCGCGGTCGACGGATCGGCGGCGCGGGGACGGCGGCGTTCGGGGGTCGGCGGGGCCAGGTCGCCGGTGCGGTCGGTCGACCGCCGGCCGAACGCGCCGCGCTCCGCCACCCGGCCGGTGTCGCTGCTGCGCTCCCCGCGCTCGGTGCGGTCCCCGCCGGCGCCACGCTGCCGGACGCCGGTGTCGTGGTCGTCGTCCCCCCGGCGCCTCCGCCCGCGCGGGGACTCGACCCCGGCCTCCCGCAGGATGTCGGCCAGCGGCCGGCCCCCGGTCTCCGGATCCCGCCGGGCCTCCGTCATCGCTCGTCCCCCAACGCGTCGAGTCGCCGCAGGATGACCCCCTCGCGCAGGGCCCACGGGCAGATCCGGACGGACGGTACGTCGAGGGCGCGCATCGCGGCCCGCGCCACGACGGCGCCGGCGGGGACCTGGTGGGCGCGGTCCGGGGAGACGCCCTGCAGCTCGGCCAGCGCCGAGGACTCGATGCGGGAGATGAACCCGGTCAGCTGCGCCAGGCCGTCCAGGGTGAGGTGGCGCGGCGCCCGGAGCCCCGCGGAGTAGGGCGCGGCGCCGGTCAGCCGGGCGAGGGTGCGGAAGGTCTTGCTGGTGGCGGCCACGAGGTCCGGGGGTCCCCCGCCCAGCAGCTTCTTCGCCGCGGGCGCGAGCAGGTCGGCGGCGTACTCGTCGAGCTCGCCGAGGGCGCGCAGGTCGGGACGGCCGCCCTCGAGCGCGTCGGGGAGGAAGCGGCGGGTCATGCGCCCGGCACCCAGCGGTAGCGACAGCGCGACGTCCGCGTCCTCGTCCATGCCGCTGGCCAGCTCCAGCGAGCCGCCGCCGATGTCGAGCACGAGCAGCCGGCCCGCGCTCCACCCGAACCACCGGCGGACGGCGAGGAAGGTCAGCCGGGCCTCCTCCTCGCCGCTGGTCACCTCCAGGTGGACGCCGGTCTTCTGGCGGACCCGCTCGAGCACCTCCAGGCCGTTGTCGGCCTCCCGGATCGCGGAGGTCACCAGCGCCAGCAGCTGCTCGCAGCCCTGCCGCTCGGCCATGTCGCAGGCCCTGCGCACCGCCTTGACCAGCGCCTTCTCGCCGTCCCGGGAGAGCAGGTCGTCGCGGCCGACGTGCTCGGCGAGCCGCAGCACCGCGCGGTCGTCGTGCATCGGGGTGGGATGAGCGCCGCGGTGGGCGTCCACCACGAGCAGGTGGACGGTGTTCGATCCGACGTCCAGCACCCCGAGCCGCATGCGGTCAGTCTGCCGGTCGGTTCCCGGAGGGGCTGAGCCGGTCAGCAGCCGGGGCCTGCGCCGCGCGCCGTCCTCCCCCGGACCGGGCGCGCCGGCTCGACGCCGCCGTCGGCCACCTACCCTGGGCCGGTGCACGACGTGCCGCCGGAGGTGCCGCCGGACTTCGCCCGCGAGTGGGTGGAGTTCCCCGACCCGGCCGACCCCGGGCACGTCGTCCGCGCCGACCTCACCTGGCTCTCCTCCGCCTGGACCTGCGTGTTCGGCCGCGGCTGCGCCGGGGTGGTCGAGGGCCGGCCGGACGACGGCTGCTGCAGCCACGGCGCCTTCTTCACCGACGAGGACGACCTGGCGCGGGTCACCGCCGCCGTCGCCGACCTCGCCGACGAGGACTGGCAGCTGGCCCCGGTCGGCCGCGGCGCCTGGACCGAGGAGGACGACGCCGACGAGGAGGGCGGCGTCCGCTCCCTGCGCACCCGGCTGGTCGACGGCGCCTGCGTGTTCCTCAACCGGCCCGGCTTCCCCGGCGGCACCGGCTGCGCGCTGCACCGCATGGCCGTGCGGGAGGACCTGCACCCGATGCTCACCAAGCCCGACGTCTGCTGGCAGCTGCCGGTGCGCCGGGAGCAGGAGGAGGTGCAGCGCCCCGACGGCACGACGGTGCTGGTGTCGAGCATCGGGGAGTTCGACCGGCGCGGCTGGGGCCCCGGGGGCGCGGATCTGCACTGGTGGTGCACCGGCTCCCCGGCGGCGCACGTCTCCCCCGAACCGCTGGTGGTCACCTACGCCGCGGAGCTGACCGCCCTGGTCGGCGGGCCGGCCTACGCAGAACTGCGCCGGCTCACCGAGGCCCGGCTCGACCTGGGCCTGATCGCCCCGCACCCGGCCAGCCCGGCGCCGGTGCCCATCGTCCTGCACCGAAGGCGACCCGACGCGCACCACCCGTCCGGGGCGCAGGGGCTCTGAGTCGGGCGTTCCCGCCACTACCCTCGCCGGGGACGGCACCACGAGCGGACGGCGGGGACAGTGACCGAGCACCACGCGAGGTCCTCCAGGGCAGGAGGGCGGTCGCGGGCCCCCGGTGCCCGGCCGGACAACGCCTTCCTCGCGCTGGTCCGCATCCCGGTCTTCCGCCGGCTGTGGGCCACGATCACCGTCTCCAGCCTCGGCGACTGGCTGGGCCTGCTGGCCACCACGGCGATGGCGCAGCAGCTGACCCGCGACGAGTCGCTCGCCGTCCAGGGCGCCGCGATCTCCGGCGTCATCCTCACCCGCCTGCTGCCCGACCTCGTGCTCGGCCCGGTGGCCGGCGCGCTCGCCGACCGGCTCGACCGGCGGACGACGGTGATCGTGGGCGAGTTCCTCGCCTTCGCGCTGTACCTGTCGATCGCCGCCACCTACGAGCTGACCTGGCTGTACATCGCCCAGTTCCTCGTCGAGGCGGTGGGGCTGTTCACCAACCCCGCCAAGCAGGCGATGTGGGTGGCGATCGTGCCGCGCGAGCGGCTGGCGGTGGCCAACCAGGTCTCGCTGTTCAGCGTCTACGGCGCCGTCCCGGTGGCCTCGCTGGTGTTCGCGCTGCTGTCGACGGCGACCCGGGTCTTCGAGGGCGGCGAGGGCGACGAGGCGCGCACGGCGATCGTCGTCGCGCTGGTCTTCAACGCCGTCACCTTCCTCGTCAGCGCCTGCACCGTGCTGTTCTCCCGCCGGCTCATCCCCGGCACGCCACCGGACCGGGACGGCGGGCAGCGCAACGTCTTCTCCCTCGTCGTGGAGGGCGTGTCCTTCCTGCGCGGCCAGCCGCTCATGCGCGCCCTCTACGTGGGGGTGATCGGCGCGTTCGGGGCCGGTGGGCTGACCATCGGCGTCGCCCAGCTCTACGTGGCCACGCTCCAGGCCGGCACCGCGGGCTACGGCGTGGTCTTCGGCGTGGTCTTCACCGGCCTGGCGATCGGCATGCTGGTCGGCCCACGGATCCTGCCGACCGTCCCCCGCCGCAGCGTCTTCTCGCACGCCATCGGGCTGGCCGGGCTGGCGCTGCTGGCGATGTCGGTGCTGCGCGACTTCGTGCTGGCCACCGGGGCCGCCTTCCTCGTCGGCCTGTTCGCCGGGGTGTGCTGGATCATCGGCTACACGCTGATCGGCTTCGAGGTGGAGGACCGGCTGCGCGGCCGGGTCTTCGCCTTCGTCATCTCCTCGGTGCGCATCGTGCTGCTGCTCGCCGTGGCCATCGGCCCCGGCCTGGCCGGCCTGCTGGGCACCCACGACATCCGGCTCGGCGACCTCGTGCTCACCGTCACCGGACCGGGTCTCACGCTGCTCATCGGCGGGCTGCTGGCGCTCGTGGTCAGCGCTTACGCCACCCGCCAGGTCGTGCCCGGCCGCTCGCGCACCCGCTTCCGCGACGTGCTGCGCCTGCTGTGGGGCCGGTCGGACCTGCTGTCGGCCTCGGCCAGCGGGGTGGGGCTGTTCATCGTCGTCGAGGGCGCCGACCGCGAGCTGACCCGCCGGTACACCGCCGACCTCGCGCAGGTGCTGATCGACTGCGGGTGCCCGGTCGAGGTCACCTCCGAGCCGAGCGACACCCCCCTCGGCTGGCAGGTGCGCGGCGTGCTGTTCCCGCCCGGCCCCGGCTCCGCGGAGGCCGACGACGAGGGCCGCAAGGTCGGGGCGCACACGGCCGCGCTGCTGGCCGCCGCCGACCGCGCGCAGCACGTGGCGACCGTCATCCGCCCGGCGCTGGAGCGCAACCAGGTCGTGGTGAACACCCACTACGTGGACACCTCGATCGCCTTCCACGGCGCCGGCCAGGGCCTGGACGCCGACCGCATCTTCCGGACGTCGCTGTGGGCCACCCACGGGCTGCTGCCCGACCTCACCGTGGTGGTCGACTCGCCGGTCACCGCGGCGCCGGCCGGCGCCGACCCGCTGGCGGTGCGCCGCGCCTTCCTCGCCCAGGCCGAGGCCGCGCCCGACCGCTACGTCGTCGTCCCCGGGGAACTGCTGGACCCCCACGACGAGCACGGTCTCGTCTCGCCGGTGGTGCGCCGCCGGATCAGCACGCTGCTGGCGCTGCGCCACGCCAGCACGGGTGACAGCCCGCCCGCCGCCCCGCCGGTCGGCGCGGCGTCCACCGGTGCACGGGATCGGGCCGGCGGCTCCGTAGGCTGACCGGGTGGACGAGCGGGCGCGGTGGACGAGCGAGGACACCGAGGACGTCGCCTGCTGCCTGTGCGGCATCCCCGGCACGCTCGTGCACGACGTCGCCCCGTTCGGCGTGGTGCGCTGCCCGCAGTGCCGGCTGGTCTTCATCAGCCCCCGCCTGCGCCCGGAGGCGCTGCAGCGGCTCTACGACGACGTCACCTACTTCGAGGGCGGGGTCTACGGCAGCGGCGTCTCCGGCGCCGCTGGGGCCGCCGGCGCCTCCGGGTCCGACGACGGCGCCCCTGGCACCGGGGGCCGGTTCTCCCCCGCGATGCTGCTGCAGCGCACCTGGACCGCCGGCCGGCTGCGGCTGATCGACCGGGTCAGGGGCAGCGCGCCGGTCGGCGGGCGGCTGCTCGAGGTCGGCGCCGGCTACGGCCTCTTCCTCGCCGCGGCCCGCGCGGCCGGCTGGACGACGTCCGGCGTCGAGCTCTCCCGCACCGGCGCGAAGCACGCACAGTCGGCCCTCGGCCTCGACGTCTTCTGCGGGCAGCTCGAGGACGCGCCGCTGACCCCCGGCTTCGACGTCGTCTGCGCCTGGGACACCGTCGAGCACGTGCCCGACCCGCTGTCCTTCTGGCGCTCGGTGCGCTCGCTGGTGGCCGACGACGGCGTCGTCGTGTTCTCGACGCCCTACTACTCCTCGCTGCCTGCCCGGCTGCTCGGCACCCGCTGGTGGACCCTCAAGCCCACCGAGCACATCTGGCACTTCACGCCGCGCACGCACGCGCTGCTGCTGGCGCGGGCCGGGCTCGCCCTGACCGACGTGGTGCGCAGCCCTCTGGCGCCGGCCAACGCCACCCGGCTGGACTCGCTGGTCGGCATCGCCCGCCCGATCCCCGGCGCCTGAGCCCGGCCCTCCCGAGGCATAGGAAGCTCTTCCCACGTCCTGCGGCTCCCGACGCGGGTATGGCTTCCTTTTCCGCGTTCAGGCGGCGCGGTCGTCGTCCCCCACGAGGGCGGCGCGGAACGTCTGGCGGTAGGCGCGCGGGGAGACACCGCGGCGCCGGGTGAACTGCTCGCGCAGGCCCGCGGCGGTGCCGAAGCCGACCAGGCGGGCGATCTCCTCGACCGGTGCGTCGCTGTTCTCCAGCAGCTCTTCCGCGGCGGCCAGCCGCTGGCCGAGCAGCCAGGCGTGCGGCGTCGTCCCCGTGGTCGCCTTGAACCGGCGGGCGAAGCTGCGCGGGCTCATCAGCGCCCGGCGGGCGAGGGTGTCGACGCTGATCTCGTCGGCCAGGTGCGCCGAGGCCCACTCCAGGACGGCGCCGAGCAGGTCGTCCTCGCAGGCCGGCACGGGCGCGTCGATGAACTGGGCCTGCCCGCCGTCGCGGTGCGGCGCCACGACCATCTCGCGGGCCAGCGCGTTGGCCGCGGCCGCGCCCCACTCCCGGCGGACGACGTGCAGCAGCGTGTCCACGCCCGCCGCGGTGCCGGCGCCGGTGATGATCTGCCCGTTGTCGACGTAGAGGACCATCGGGTCGACGTGCACCGCCGGGTACCGGGCGGCCAGCTCCCCGGCGTACTTCCAGTGGGTCGTGGCCCGCTGGCCGTCGAGCAGCCCGGCGGCGGCGAGCACGAACGCCCCGGTGCACTGGCTGACGATCAGCGCCCCGTTGGCGTGCGCGGTGCGGAACGCGTCGAGCAGCTGCGGCGTCGGCACGCGGCTGAACAGCTCCCAGGCGGTGATGGTCACGATGTCCGAGGCGGCCAGCCGGTCGAGGCCGTGCTCCACCGTCAGGGGGATGCCGGTGTCGGTGCGGACGACGCCGGGCTGCTCGGTGACCAGGCCGAAGTCGAAGCGGGGCAGACCCATCTCCCGGCGGTCGTAGCCGAAGACCTCGGCGGCCACCCCGAGCCCGAAACTGCCCACCAGGCCGTCGGCGACGACGGTGCTGACCACCAGCGGACGGTGCGCGAGCGCCATGCCGACAGTATGGCAGAAATGACGCGATCCGCGTCACTCCTGCCACTCGTCGGGTGGCTCCGTCGGGAGCACGCTCATCCCATGTTGCTGATCACCTGCCCCGTGACCCGGACCGACGAGCTCGTCGCCGAGCGGCGCATCCGCTCGGTGACCAACCACCCGACCCACATCGCGATGCACGTCGAGTGCCCGGCCTGCGGCCAGGTGCACGTCTACCGCACCGGCCGTCGCTGGGACGCCGTCCGCGCCCAGCGGCCCAACGGCGCCGAGCGCGAGCTGGTCGGGGCCTGACGTCGACCTGCGGGACGCCGTCAGCGCCCCTACGATCGAACACATGAGCGAATCGAACGAGCACACCGAGCGCACCACGGAGAAGGACCCGTCGGACTGGGTGACCGGGGACGAGCCGGCCACCGGCGCGCAGCGGAGCTACCTCGGCACGCTGGCCCGCGAGGCCGGCGAGGAGGTCCCCGAGGACCTCACCAAGGCCGACGCCTCGCGCAAGATCGACGAGCTGCAGGAGGAGACCGGCCGGGGAGCGTGACCCCGGGTCGGTCGGTCCCTCAGGCCTCGAGCTTGTAGCCCAGGCCCCGGACCGTGACCAGGTACTTCGGGTTGGCCGGGTCGGGCTCGATCTTGGCCCGCAGCCGCTTCACGTGGACGTCGAGGGTCTTGGTGTCGCCCACGTAGTCCGAGCCCCAGACCCGGTCGATCAGCTGGCCGCGGGTGAGCACCCGGCCGGCGTTGCGGAGCAGCAGCTCGAGGAGGTCGAACTCCTTGAGCGGCAGCGACACCGGCTCGCCGTCCACCGCGACGACGTGCCGCTCGACGTCCATCCGGACCGGGCCGGCCTCCAGCGCCGACTCGGCGGGCACGTCCGCCTCGCCGCGACGGCGGAGGACCGCCCGGATCCGGGCGACGAGCTCCCGCGCGGAGTACGGCTTGGTGACGTAGTCGTCGGCGCCGAGCTCCAGACCGACGACCTTGTCGACCTCGGAGTCCTTGGCGGTCAGCATGATGATCGGCACGCCGCTGCGGGCCCGCAGCGACCGGCACACCTCGGTGCCGGGCAGGCCGGGGAGCATCAGGTCGAGCAGCACGATGTCGGCGCCGCCGCGGTCGAACTCGGCCAGCGCCTCCGGCCCGCTGGCCGCGACGACGGCCTCGTACCCCTCCTTCCGCAGCATGTAGGACAGCGCGTCGGAGAAGGACTCCTCGTCCTCCACCACGAGCACTCGCGTCATGACCGTCCCTTCGGGGCGTCGCCGGCGGCCCTGCCGCCGGCCATGTCGTGTCCGGCGGTCCTGCCGCCGGCCATGTCGTGTCCGGCGGTCCCGCCGCCGGCCGGATCTGCTCCGGTCGCTCCGGCGCCGGAGGGCCGGACGACGGTGTCGCCGGCGGGTTCGAGGCCGGCGACGTCGTCGCCGGGGGTGCGCGGCCCCGCGCGGTGGACGGCGAGCGGGATGCGCAGGGTGAACGTGGAGCCGAGGCCCTCCTCGCTCCACACGCTCACCGAGCCGCCGTGGTTGCTCGCCACGTGCTTCACGATCGCCAGCCCGAGGCCGGTGCCGCCGGTGCTCGTGGCCCGCGACTGGTCGACCCGGTAGAAGCGCTCGAAGACCCGCGAGCGGTCCTCCTTCGGGATGCCGATGCCGCTGTCGGTCACGGTGATCTCGGCGAACCCGGACCGGGCACGGGCGCCGACCGCGATGCGGGTGCCCTCGGGGCTGTAGGCGACGGCGTTGGCCAGCAGGTTGGTCACCGCGGTGGCCAGCTGCGACTCCACCCCGCGCACGACCAGGCCGTGCTGCCCGCCGGCGGCGATGGTGATCCGCTTGGCCGACGCGGCCAGGCCGGTGCGGTCCACCGCCTCGGCGACGACGCGGTCCACCTCGACCGGCGTGAGCTCGGGCAGCGGCTCGCCGCCCTGCAGCCGGGACAGGTCGATGAGCTCGCGGACCAGCCGGCCGAGCCGGTCGGCCTCGTGGTTCATCCGGGCGGCGAACCGGCGCACCGTGTCCGGGTCGTCGGCGGCGTCCTCCACCGCCTCGGCCAGCAGGCTGAGGGCGCCGACGGGGGTCTTCAGCTCGTGGCCGACGTTGGCGACGAAGTCGCGCCGGACCGCCTCCACGCGCCGTGCCTCGGTGACGTCCATCAGCACGAGGGCGACCGGGCCCGGCAGCTCGCCGGGCTGCAGCCGGATGCCGTGCACCCCGACCCGCCGCGGCCCCCCGCCGACCAGCGCGCCGGGCAGCTCCACCTCCGCCCGGCGCCGGCTGCCGTCCCGGACGGCGCGCGCCTGCTCGAGCAGCTCGGGCACCAGCAGCCGGGTGTCGCGGACGATGCCCAGCCCCCGCGCCGGCGGGTTGGCGAGCACCACCACGTCGTCGGCGTCGAGGACCACGACCGCCGGGTCCATCAGGTCGACGAGCCGGCGGGCCAGGACGGCCTCGGACAGCGGCGGCGCCGGCGGCGGGGTCGTACGGTCCAGGTCCGGGCGGTTGTAGCGCAGCAGGACGGTGGCGACCAGGGCGCCACCGACGACCAGGCCGACCACGAGGGCGACCGTGGGGCTCACGATCATGACTGTAGGCGCGCGCAGCAGCCCGTCGTCCCCCGTCGGGGTGGTGCCACACGCCCGTACCGGCACTGTTCACGTTCCCGTGCCCACTCGTTCACCCGGCGGGCCGGATGCGGAACCGTAGCGGACCTACCCTCGACACCGAGAGCGCCGGGCCGTCGGGTCAGGGGGACCGGGCGCAGGTGAACACGGCCAGGACGGCCGGCGAGGAGGACGACGGTGCGCGACAACTTCCGCGAGGAGCTCGACGACATCCGGGACTGCCTGGTGGAGATGGCGAACTCGGTGGGCTCGCAGCTGAGCAAGGCGACCACCGCCCTGCTCGACGCCGACGTCACGCTGGCCGACCTGGTCATCGCCTCCGACGACGCCCTCGACGCGACCCGCGAGAGCATCGACCAGCGCTGCTTCACCCTGCTGGCCCGCCAGGCGCCGGTGGCCACCGAGCTGCGCACGGTCATCACCGCCATGCGGATCGCCAGCGACTTCGAACGGATGGGCGACCTGGCCGAGCACATCGCCAAGGTCGCGCGCATGCGGTTCCCGGAGTCGGCGGTGCCCCAGGAGGTGCGGCCGGTGTTCCTCGAGGCCGGGCACGTCGCCGAGGGGCTGGTGACCAAGGCCGGCACGGTGATCGCCAAGCGCGACGTCGAGGCTGCGCTCGAGCTCGAGGGCGACGACGACGCGATGGACCAGCTGCACCGGCAGCTGTTCCGCGAGGTGCTCTCCGCCGACTGGCCGCACGGCGTGGAGACCGCCATCGACATCACCCTGCTGGGCCGCTACTACGAGCGGTTCGCCGACCACGCGGTGAACGTCGCCCGGCGGGTGGTCTACCTGGTCACCGGCGAGCGCCGGGTCAGCGCCGCGGGCTGATCCGGCGACGACGACCGGGGCCCCTCCCGCGCGGGAGGGGCCCCGGTCGTCGTTCAGCGCTTGCCCTGGTTCTTGACCGCCTCGATCGCCGCGGCCGCGGCCTCGGGGTCGAGGTACTCCCCGCCCGGCTTCACCGGGCGCAGGTCGTCGTCCAGGTCGTAGCGCAGCGGCACCCCGGTGGGGATGTTGAGCCCGACGACCTCGTCCTCACCCATCCCGTCGAGGTGCTTGACCAGCGCCCGCAGGCTGTTGCCGTGCGCGGCGACGAGCACGGTGAGGCCGGCGCGCAGGTCGGGCACGATCGCGTCGTACCAGTAGGGCAGCATCCGGACGACGACGTCGGCCAGACACTCGGTCCCCGGCCGCACCTCCGGCGGCAGCATCGCGTAGCGCGGGTCGTCGTCCTGGGCGTACTCGCTGCCGGGCTCGATCGGCGGCGGCGGCGTGCTGTAGGAGCGGCGCCAGATCGTGAACTGCTCCTCGCCGTACTCGGCGAGCGTCTGCGCCTTGTCCTTGCCCTGCAGCGCGCCGTAGTGCCGCTCGTTGAGCCGCCAGGAGCGCTTGACCGGGATCCACTGCCGGTCGGCGGACGCCAGCGCCAGCTCGGCGGTGGAGATGGCCCGCTTGAGCACGGAGGTGTGGCAGACCTCGGGCAGCAGCCCGTGCTCGGCGAGCAGCTCACCGCCGCGGGCGGCCTCGGCGCGGCCCTTCTCCGACAGCGGCACGTCCACCCAGCCGGTGAACAGGTTGGCCTTGTTCCACTCGCTCTCGCCGTGGCGGAGCAGCACCAGCGTCCCGGTCGTCACGCGGCCATCCTGCCCGACGCGGCCCGCCGGGGCTCACCCGGTGAGCAGCGGCCAGAGCAGCCACAGCTCGAAGGCTGCCGGCGGCAGCAGCCCGGTGACGAGCCACGGGCTGCGGACCGGCCGGGCCGCACCCCACCGCAGGACCGCCACGGCCGCGATGCTGCAGGTGACCGCGACGACGAGCCAGACCACGACCGCCGCCACGTCGACCACGACGAGCTGAGCGAAGAGCAGCTGCACCGCGCAGAGCAGCATGGGGTAGACCAGCGCCGAGGCCGCGACCACGCCGACGAGCGCCCGCACGAAGCGGACCTGCGCGGGACCCTCCTGCATCGGCGCCACGCTAACGGCTGGGACGGCCCACCGGCGGTCCGCCGTCCGTCCTACGACCGTGCCGCGGCCCGGCGCCGTCCGGGCAGCCACACGAGGACGACGACCCCGGCGACGGCGGTCGCCGCGGCGGTGCCGACGGCGGTGCGGTGCATGGCCGTGACGAAGGCGTCCTGCGCGGGCCCGACCAGCCCGGAGGCGGCCGCGGCCGCGTCGGCGTCCCCGCCCGCACCGGCCGCGGCGACCGCCTCGAGGGTCGCCACGATCGACGTGCTGGCCTCCTCCCGGGCACCCGCCGGCAGCGCGTCGACGGCGTCGCCCAGGGCACCGGCGTAGGAGGCCGCCAGCAGCGACCCGAGGATGGCCACCCCGAGCGCGCCGCCGACCTGGCGCACCGAGTTGTTCACCGCCGCGCCCGCTCCGGCCTTGTGCCGCGGGACGACGGACATGATCGACTCCGTCGTCGGTGCCATCACCGCCCCCATCCCGAGGCCCTGCACCGACAGGATCGCCAGCAGCAGCCACAGCGGCGAGCCGCGGTCGAGCAGCTGGAAGCCCAGCACGGCTGTCGTGATGAGCGCGAAGCCGGAGGCGACGACGACCTTGGCGCCGAGGCGTTCGGCCAGGCGCGAGCCGCCCGGCGCCATGACCGCCATGCCCAGGGCCATCGGGATCAGGGCGGCGCCGCTGGCCAGGGGGCCGTGGCCGAGCACGCCCTGCAGGTAGTAGACGAGATAGAAGGTCGCGCCCATCAGCGCGAAGAAGTTCAGCCCGAGGCCGGCCGCGGCGGCGGAGAAGGCCGGGTTGCGGAAGAGCGTCACGTCGAGCGCGGGGTGGGTGGACCGGGCCTGGAGCCAGACGAACAGCGCCAGGAGGGCCAGCCCGCCGAGCAGGGGCACGAGCACGCCGGGTGAGCCCCAGCCCGCGCCGGACCCGCCGTGGATGATCCCGTAGACCAGCCCGGCCAGCGCCACGATGGACAGCAGCACGCCCGGCACGTCGAGCCGACCCGGTGAGGGGTCCCGCGACTCGGGGACGGCCAGCAGCGTGGCCACGATCCCGACGACGGCGACCGGGACGGCGATGAGGAAGATCGCGCCCCACCAGAAGTGCTCCAGCACCGCGCCGCTGGCCAGCGGACCGGCGGCGACCGCCAGCCCCGCGGCGCCGGCCCAGATGCCGATCGCGCGGCCGCGCTCTCCCGGCGGGAAGACGTTGGTGATGACGGCGAGGGTGGCCGGCTGCACCGCGGCCCCGCCGACGCCCATCACCGCCCGCCACAGGATCAGCTCACCCGGGGTACCGCTGAACGCCCCGAACAGCGACGCCGCCGTGTAGATCGACAGGCCCAGCAGCAGCACCCGGCGCCGGCCGATGCGGTCACCGACCACACCCCAGGAGAAGAGCAGGCCGGCGAAGACGAGGATGTAGGCGTCGATCGCCCACTGCAGCTCGCCCTGGGTGGCGCCCAGCTCCCGCTGCAGGCTGGGGATCGCGACGTTGAGCGTCGTGTTGCCCATGATCACCACGAGCAGGCAGACCGTCATGGTCGCCAGCACCCACCAGCGGCGGTCGTGGCCGGGCCGTTCCTCCTCGACCGCGGCGGGAGTGCGGTCGGTCGCCGTCACGCTCCGCCGTCCCGGGCCTCCTCGGAGCGGGACCGGCGCGAGGGGTCGGCGAAGTCGGCGAACGCCTCGAGGTTGCGCAGGGACTCCCCGCGCTTGACCCGCCACGCCCACTCGCGGCGGATCGAGGTGCCGAAGCCGATCTCGAGCATCGTGTTGAAGTGGTCGTCGGCGTAGCTGAGCACCGCGCCGAGCAGGCGGTCGAGCTCCTCGGGGGTGACCGCCGCGTGGGGCAGCCGGCCGGTGAGGTAGACGTCGCCGACGCGGTCGATCGAGTAGGCGACGCCGTACATCCGGGCGTTGTGCTGCAGCAGGAAGGTCCACAACTGCTCGCGGTTCTCGTCGGGCTGGCGGCAGACGAACGCCTCCACGCGCAGCGCGTGCTCACCGACGATCAGCCCGCAGACGGTCTTGAGCTTCTTCGTGCCGGGCAGGTCGACCAGCCAGCGGCCGGGTGCCGGGTGCTCGTGCGCCAGCTCGGCCTCGCGCAGGGTCGCCTCGATGACGTCGTCGAGCTCCTCGACCCTGCTCACTGCGCCGTCCTGTCCGCTCACTGGGCCACCGGTTCGCTCCCGCGGGGCGCTCCGCTCCCCGCTCGACGGCGTTCGCTGCGATGCTCGCGCCGCTGTCCGCTCACTGGGCCACCTGGGCGCTGGGCAGCGGTCGCACCGTCCCCAGCGCCCGCGCCGGCCGCAGCACCGCGCTGGCGGCCGCGCGGCGGGCGGCCGACGCCATCTCGCGGGCGGCGGAGGCGTAGGCCCCGACCAGGGAGTCGACCGTGCGCTCCCACGAGAACGCGCCGGCGTGCCGGCGGGCGCCGGCCGACAGCAGCTCCCGGCGGGCCAGGACGGCGCGGATGGCGGCGGCGTAGTCGGCCGGGTCCCTGCCCTCCACGAGCAGACCGGACACCCCGTGGCGCACGGCGGTGCGCAGGCCGCCGACCGCGGCGGCGACCACCGGCGTGCCGCACGCCTGGGCCTCCAGCGCCACCAGCCCGAAGGACTCGTTGTGGCTGGGCACGACGGCGACGTCGGCGGCGCGGTAGTGCTCGGCCAGCCGCTCGGAGTGCTGCGGCGGGAGGAACCGGACCAGGTCGGCGATGCCCAGCTCGGCGGCGAGCTGCTCCAGCTGGCGGGGGGCCTCCAGCCCGGAGCCGCTGGGCGCGCCGATCACGTGCACCTGGAGCCGGTCACGGAGCGCGGGGTCGTCGGCGAGCATCCGCGCCGCGGCCTCGAGCAGCAGGTCGGGGGCCTTGAGCGGCTGGATGCGGCCGACGAAGAGCAGCACGACGGCGTCGGCGGGGACGCCCAGCGCGCGGCGGGCCGCCGTCCGGTCGCCGGGGGTGAACCGGTCTAGGTCGACGCCGGGCGGGACGACGAGGGTGCGGCGCGGGTCGGCGCCGTAGTGGTCCACCAGCTGGCGGGCCTCGTCGTCGGTGTTGGCGATCAGCCGGTCGGCCTCGTCGACGACCTGCTCCTCGCCGATCACCCGGGCCCGCGGCTCGGGGCGGTCACCGGCGGCGAGCGCGGCGTTCTTCACCTTGGCCAGCGTGTGCGCGGTGTGGATCAGCGGCACGCTCCACCGGTCGCGGGCCAGCCAGCCCACCTGGCCCGACAGCCAGTAGTGCGAGTGGACGACGTCGTAGTGGCCCGGCTCGTGCTGCGCCTCCTCGCGGAGGACGGCGGCGGTGAACGCGCACAGCTGGCCGGGCAGCTCCTCCTTGCCCAGACCCTCGAACGGGCCGGCGGTGACGTGCCGCACGGTGACGCCCGGGCTCATCTCGACCACCGGGGGGAGGTCGCTGGACGTGGCCCGGGTGAAGACGTCGACCTCGATGCCCCGGGCGGCCAGCCGCCGGGAGACCTCGACGATGTAGACGTTCATGCCACCGGCGTCACCGGCACCGGGCTGGTCCAGCGGGCTCGTGTGCACCGAGAGCGTCGCCACCCGCCGGGGCACGGCCGACCAGGGACGGCGGCGAGCGGTCACGTACGACCTCCCGCCTCGGTTCCGGGCACCGGACGGCACCCGCTCGACTCCCCATCCTGCAACAGCGCCAGGATGGTCCTCATGCCCGGCCCCGCTCCCCAGTCTCCCCCCACCCCCGCAGGCCCGCCCGGCGCGGGCCGGACCGCCGTCGTCACCGGCGCCTCGAGCGGCATCGGTGCGGCCACCGCGCGGCGCCTGGCGGGCGAGGGTTTCGACGTCGTCCTGGGGGCCCGGCGGCTCGACCGGCTGACCGAGCTGGCCGCGACGATCGGGGCGCGGGCCCTGCCGCTGGACCTCACCGACCCGTCGTCGGTCGAGCAGTTCGCCGGCGCCCTGGACCGGGTGGACGTGCTGGTCAACAACGCCGGTGGGGCCTTCGACGCGGCGCCGGTCGCCGACGCCGACCTCGACTCCTGGGCGCGCACCTACGAGGTCAACGTGCTCGGCACGGTGCGGCTGACCAAGGCGCTGCTGCCCAGGCTCATCGCGTCCGGCGCCGGCGACCTGCTGTTCATGGGCTCCACCGCGGGGCTGGTCTCCTACGAGGGCGGGGCGTCCTACACGGCGGCCAAGCACGCGGTGCACACCCTGGTCGAGACGCTGCGGCTGGAGCTGTACGACCAGCCGGTCCGGGTCATGGAGATCGCGCCGGGCATGGTGCGGACCGAGGAGTTCGCCCTCAACCGGGTCGGCGACCAGGAGAAGGCGGAGTCGGTCTACCGCGGGGTGCGCGAGCCGTTGGTGGCCGAGGACGTCGCCGACTGCGTCGCGTGGGCGCTCACCCGCCCGCACCACGTCAACGTGGACCTGCTCGTCGTCCGCCCCCGCGCCCAGGCCGCCCAGCACAAGGTCCACCGCGAGGACTGAGCACCCCGCCCCTCCTCGACCTTCTCGTTGATCATGGGGTTGTTGCAGGACGACCTGCGTGCAGCGGCCTGTCCGCGAGCAACAAACCCATGATCAACGCCCTGGGACGTGCGGGAGCCCCTACGGCCGGACGGCGGTCGGCTCGCGTTCCAGGGTGACGCCGAAGCGCTCCTCGACGGTGGCCACGACCTTGTCGGCGAAGGCGAGCAGCTCGGCGGCGGTCGCGCCCTCCGCCGTCGTCAGGGCCAGGCTGTGCCGGGAGGACGTCCCGACCCGGCCCTCGCGGGTGCCGCGGCCGAAGCCGGCGTGCTGGACCAGCCAGGCCGCGCTGAGCTTCACGCGACCGTCGCCGGCCGGCCAGTTCGGGCAGCCGTCGACGGCCCGGTCCGCCGGGACGATGGGGTTGGTGAAGAAGGAGCCGGCGCTGCGGCTGTCGGGGTCGGCGGGGTCCCACACCATGCCCTTGCCCCGGCGCAGCGCCAGGACGGCGGCGCGGACGTCGGCCAGCGGCGCCGTCGCGCCGAGCTCCACGCCCAGCGTGCGGGCCAGCTCGGCGTAGCCGACGGGCCGGGACGCCGCGCCCGGCTGCAGCTCGAACGACACCTCGAGGACGACGAACCGGCCCGGCTGCCGCTTCAGCCGGCTGTCGCGGTACGCGAAGTCGCACTCGGCGGGGCTCAGCGTGTACTCGGCCTTCTCCGCCCGGTCGTAGACGCGGACGGCGGTGAGGACCTGCGCGACCTCCTGGCCGTAGGCGCCGACGTTCTGCACGGGCGTCGCGCCGGTCGACCCGGGGATGCCCGACATCGCCTCCATACCCGAAAGCCCCTGCTCGACGGTGTGCGCGACCAGGTCGTCCCACGGCTCGCCGGCCTGGACCACCAGCTGCGACCCGGTCCGCTCGACCCCCCGGCTGCGGACGGCGACGACGTCCCCCGGCCAGCCCTCGTCGGGCGCGACGATGTTGGAGCCGCCGCCCAGCAGCAGCAGAGGCCGACCGGCCTCGTCGGCCTCGCGGACCGCGGCGACCAGCTCCTCGGCGTCGGTGACCTCGACCAGGCGCTCCGCGGGACCGCCCACCGCCAGCGTCGTCAGCTCCGCGAGGCGGGCGTTCCGTCGGACCTGCACGCCCCCACGCTAACCGCGACTAGGCTCCGCACCGGTGAGCGAGGCAGGAGGCGGTGACCACAAGCGCCGCGCGTCCCTCGCCCCGAGGAAGGCCGACCCGCGGCTGGCGGCGGGCCGCGCGCGGGCGCTGGGGCTGCCCACCCGCGGTACCACGAACGCCAACCGGCTGCGCCGGATCGACCGGTGGCTGCTGGCCACCCAGGTCCCCCGGCTGCGCGACGCCGCCCGGCCGCTGGTCGTCGACCTCGGCTACGGCTCCTCGGCGGTGACGACGCTGGAGCTGGCCGGCCGGCTCGGTCCGGTGGTGCCCGGCCTCGAGGTGGTCGGCCTGGAGATCGATCCCGCGCGGGTGGCCGCCGTCGCCGCCGACCGCGATCCGCCGCGGGTCGACTTCCGGGTGGGCGGGTTCGAGCTGGCCGGGCTGCGGCCGGTGCTGGTGCGCGCGTTCAACGTGCTGCGCCAGTACGACGAGGAGTCCGCGGCCCGCGCCTGGCAGACGATGTGCGCCGCGCTGGGTCCCGGCGGCCTGCTGGTCGAGGGCACCTGCGACGAGTGGGGACGGCGCGCGGCGTGGGTGGCCCTGGACGCCGACGGCCCGCTCACCCTCACCCTGGCGGCGCGGGTCGCCGACCTGGACCGGCCGTCCGACCTCGCCGAGCGGCTGCCCAAGGCGCTGATCCACCACAACGTGCCCGGCCGGCCGGTGCACGAGTTCCTGCGCGCGTTCGACGGGGCCTGGGCCGCCGCCGCGGGGCTGTCCACGTTCGGCCCGCGCCAGCGCTGGACCGCCGCCGTCCAGGCCCTCGCCGACGCGGGGTGGCCGTTCGTCGGCTCCTCCCGCCGCTGGCGGCACGGCGAGCTGACCGTGCGCTGGTCGGCCGTCGCGCCCGGCTGAGGAGGCGCCGGCCGGGGGCGGCCGCGCGACCGCCCCCGGCCGGTCACCGGGTGCTCAGGCCACCGCCCCGGGGGCAGCGCCGCCGCCGGCCTCGACGAAGGTCCCCTCGGGGCCCGCCGGCGCCGGCAGCTCGACGGGCCCGCCGCGCGGGTCCCTGCCCTCGACGCCGTTGACCGGCTCCGTGGAGTACGCGAACGTCAGCATCGCGAACGCGATGAGGTCGCTGTTCACGTCGAGCGCGTGCCGGTCCAGGTTCTCGATGGTGTCGCAGGCCAGGTGGTAGCACGGGTCGTACTGCTCCCCCGCTGTCCCGCCCCAGATCGCCGCCTGCGGCTCGGTCTTGATGCCCTCCGCGCCGGTGAAGAGCCCGCTCGAGGGGATGCCGGCGAGGATGAATGCCTCGTAGTCGCTCCGGCCCGAGAACTCGGTGTCGTCGTACGGCTCGCCGACGAGCGTGTAGTACGACTCGTACACGTCCTCGATGGCGGTGGACCCCTCCGGGATCGGGACACCCTCCGGCGCCGGGAACGTCGACTGGTCGGCGTCGTAGACCATGAAGACGTAGTTCGGCGAACCGACCATGTCGTAGTTCATGTACAGCGCGATGCGGTCGCGCTCGGCCTGCGACAATCCGGCGACGTAGTCGGCCGACCCGACCAGGCCCTGCTCCTCGGCGGCCCACCAGCCGAACCGCAGCGTGTTCTCGTGTTCGCCCTCGGCCATCAGCAGCGCCGTCTCCAGCAGCGCGGCCGAGCCCGAGCCGTTGTCGTTGATGCCCGGCCCCTCGATGACGCTGTCCAGGTGCGCGCCGGCCATGACGACGTTGTCCCGGTTCTCCCCCGGCAGCTCGGCGATCACGTTGTGGTCGGTGCGCGTCTCCGCGGGCAGCACCTCCACGAACGCGGTCGAGCCGGGCTGGGCCAGGGCCACACCCTCGGCGAAGCTGGCGCCCACGACCGGGATGTCGTACGTGGCCGGCATCGTGCCCTCGAGGTCGAGGGTCTGGGCGTCCCCGATGAACAGCGCCTCGCGGTCGGGGCTGTTGCCCTGGTTGAAGACGATGACCGCCTCGGCGCCCGCCTGGTCGGCGTTCTGCGCCTTGAGCCCGAAGCTGCAGGTGCCGCGCTGGATCAGCGCGATGTCGGCGGGACCGGAGAGGTCCAGGCCGGCGAAGTCCTCGGCCTCGCAGCCGCTGGTCGAGGCGCGGTCCCCCTCCAGGTTGACGTCGACCGGGACGACCTGGCCGGCGTCGATCCGCCCCGACCCGCTCCCGGTGAAGACGCCGGTCTCGTACTCGGCCGCGGTGGGCGTGAGCTGCCGCAGCTCCGCCGGGAAGTTGAAGGTGATCTGGACCGGGTCGAGGGTCACCTCGTACCCCGCCTCGCGGAGCAGGCCGGCGACGTACTCGACGCTGTCGGCATAGCCGTCGGTGCCGGCGGCCCGTGTGCCGGGGTAGACGGGGTCGGTGCTGTTGTCGGCGATCTTCTGGAAGGCCTCGAGGTGCTCCAGTACGCCGTCGGCGGTCATGCACTCCAGCAGCTCGTCGAAGCTGTCGTTGTCCCCGTGCTCGCACCCGTGGCCGCCACCCGCGACCGCGGCTCCCGCCGGCAGCGCCAGCGCCACGAGCAGCCCTCCGGCGCCCGCGGCGGCGACGCGCCGCGCCGTCCTCCCCGCCGTGCCCGTCCGTCGATCGACCATGCTCGACCTCCTCAGCTCCGTCCGGCGGACAGCAGGAACCGTCGGACATCCCTCTGGTGCCGCTGAGCCTGGCCCTGCCCCGGCACCACCGCACAGCGGAGTCCCAGGCGAACAGCGGGCACCCGCGCGGCCGATCACGGTGCGTCGCCGACTTGTCACCGACGGCTGACCGCCGGGCGCGGCTGCGGGAACGCCCGGCCGCCACGGCACCATGACCGGTGTGAGCCGGTACCCGCGACCCGAGCCGGTGGTCCCGCCCGGCCCGACGCCGGTCGACGGGGGAACCGCCGAACTGCTCGGGGACGCCGACCGGGACGGCTCGTGGGTGCTCATGGTCGAGGGGACGCCGCAGTCGCACATCGACCTCGAGGACCCGTCCCACCTGGAGTTCGAGTACGTGCGCCGGATGGGGCACGTCCTCGACCTGGCCGCGGACGAGGGCCGGCCGCTCGACGTCGTCCACCTCGGCGGCGGAGCGCTCACCCTGCCCCGCTACGTCGCGGTGACCCGGCCCGGGTCCCGGCAGCGGGTCGTGGAGATCGACGAGCGGCTCACCGAGCTGGTCCGCGCCCACCTGCCGCTGCCGCGCGGGGCCCGGGTGCGCGTGCGGGCGGCCGACGCCCGCGCCGGCCTGGAGGCGCTGCCGACGGCGAGCGCGGACGTCGTGCTCAGCGACGTCTTCGCCGGTGCGCGCACCCCGGCCCACCTGACCAGCGTCGAGTACGCGCAGCAGGCGCGGCGGGTGCTGCGCCCCGGCGGGTACTTCGCGGCCAACGTGGCCGACGGGCCTCCGCTGCGCTTCGCCCGCGTCCAGGTCGCCACCTTGCGCGCCGTCTTCGGGCACGTCTGCCTGCTCGCCGAGCCGGGCACGCTGCGCGGCCGCCGCTTCGGGAACCTGGTGGCGGTGGCCTCGGACGCCGAGCTGCCGATCGCCGCCCTGACCCGCCGCTGCGCCGCCGACCCCATGCCCAGCCGCGTGGTGGAGGGCGCGGACCTCGACCGGTTCGCCGGCCGGTCCCGGCCGGTGCACGACGTCGATGCCGTCGCCTCCCCGGAACCCCCGGAGGGCGTGTTCAGCCGATGAGGCCGTCGCCCGGACCGCCCGCCCCCGCGCCCGCCGGCCGTAGGGTCGGGCCATGACCTCGCCTGCCCGACTCCCGCTCCGTCGCGACACGAGCAACAAGGTGATCGCCGGCGTCTGCTCGGGGATCGCCCGGCGCTACGGCCTGTCGGTCGGCGGCCTGCGCCTGGCGTTCGTGCTCTCCTGCATCCTGCCCGGCCCGCAGTTCATCGCCTACCTGGTGCTGTGGGTCGTCATGCCCGCCGACCGCGGGCACTGACACCGGCCGCCGCAGCGGCGGGTCACCAGCCGCTGCCACCCCGGCGCAGCCCGCGCACCGCGGGCCGGACGTCGACCAGGTAGACGATCGCGGCGATGATCGCCGGCAGCCCCAGGAAGCTCATCGGGCCCTGCCAGAAGACGACGAGCGTCGCCAGCCCGGTGATCGCAGCCCAGGCGGGCTTGGTCAGCTTGCCGGCCGCCACGTAGCCGGTGGCCGGCCGGACGAGGGCGTCGACGAGGGCGTAGGCGGTCAGCGCCAGGGCCCCGTAGTACAGGCCCAGGTAGATGACCCCGTCGAAGGACAGCATGCCCGGCAGGGTACCCCCGGGACTGCGCTCAGCCCGGGCACGCGCACCCGTTCGGGTGGGTCCGGGGAGGTGCCCAGGACGGCACAGGGCCCCGGAGCGCTGCGCGCGGCTCCGGGGCCCTGTCGACCCCCTGCAGGGGGTCCTTCGTCAGTCGGTGCTCTTGGCGGGCACGGCCGTCGGGTCGGCGGGCTTGGCGGTGCGGGCCCGGGTCACGCGGGCCGAGGCCTTCGCCGGGGTGGCCTTGCGGGCCGGCGAGCTCTTCTTGACCGGCTTGGCCGGGGCGGTCTCGGCGACCTCGCCGACGGTGGACTTGGCTGCTTCGGCGGCCTGCGCGGTCTTCTCCTCGGCCGCGTCGATGACCTTGGCGGTCTTGGCCGCGGTCTTCTGCGCGACGGAGGTGACCTCGTTCGAGGCCTCCGCAACGGCCTCGGCGGTCTCCTCGAGGACGTCCTCGAGGCGGTCCTCGACGGCGTCCACGGCCCGCTCGGCCCGGAAGACGACCTTGCGGAAGGTCGGCTGGCGGCGCAGCTCCTCGACGACCTCGCCACCGCGGACCGCGAGGGTCTCGATGGTGGCGACCGTCTGGGTGCGGGCGGTGCTGACCAGGCCGGTCAGGGTGCTCGCGACGGCCTCCGGGCGGACGGCGGACGCGACGTTCTGGGCGGAGGTGCGGGCGGACTGCACGGCGCTGCGGGCGCGGGCGGCGGCCTCCTCGGCCTTGGCGCGGGCCTCCTTGGTGGCCAGGTCGACCTGGACCTGGGCCTCGCCCGGCAGGGCCTCGGCGCGCGAGCGCAGCGTCCCGACCACGGCGCGGGCGCGCTCGACGGCCAGGTCACCGGCGCCGACGGCGGCCAGCAGGACGGTCTTGTTCTGGACGGCGACGGTCTCGCCGACCTTCTTCAGGGTCTGGGTGGTGCTCATGCCGACTCCTTCGAGGGGCTGGACGTGGACGGGGATGCGGTGATGGGGGCCGCCGGCGCGCTCGACGCGTGCTCCCGGACGTAGGTCTCGTAGAGCTCGAGCAGGACCGCCTTGTGCCGCTCGGAGAGCGACTGGTCGGACCGGATGGCCGCCACGGTGTCGGGGTTACCGGCGCGGCGGTCGAGGATCCCGGCCTGCTCGTAGAGCGTCTCGGCCGAGATCTTCAGGCCCTTGGCGATGGCGGCGAGGATCTCCGCCGAGGGCTTGCGCAGCCCCCGCTCCACCTGGGAGAGGTACGGGTTGCTCACCCCGGCACTGCGGGCGAGCTCACGCAGGGACACCCGGGCGGCGCTGCGCTGCTCCCGGATGAACTCACCGACCTGGGAGCTCGTCGCCGAGACCTTGGAGCGCTCGGCGACGACGGTCTCCACGACGGTGCCCGCGAGCTGGTCCACCTTCTCGCGGACGGTGGTCACCTGCTCACGGACGAACTCGCCGGGTGTCTGCACGATCACGACGTTAACCTGGGGTGCTAGCTACTGCAAGCGGCTGAGCCGGCACCCATCCGTGAGCTCACTCACACCTGTCCGGTTCGGCTCGAGTCCCGAGCGCCGCGGCCGAGCGGACCTCACCCACCACGCCGTCCCCACCCGCCACCGGCGTCAGCGCCCAGGGCGCCAGCTGCTCCGCCGGCACGCCCAGCCGGGCCAGGCCGGCGCACAGCACCGGGGTGCGGCCGCGCTCGCCGCCGTCGTCCAGCTTGAGGGCGACCGCCCCGCGCCCGGGGACGGCCGCCACGTGCACGCCGTCGGCGCCGCCCTTGACCAGCAGCCCGTCGACGGCCCGCATGAGATCGGTGTCCTCGCGTCCGGTGCCGGCCACGAACCACGGGTGCGCGCGCATCGCGTCGGCCACCGCCCGGTCCCGGCTGCCGGACGGCGCCTCGACCAGTCCGGCCACGCCGCGGGCCAGCCCGGTCAGCGGCAGCGCGTGCTGAGGGGCGCCGCAGCCGTCGACGACGACCGCGCCGACCGTCGTCCCGGCGGCCTCGCCCAGCCGCGCCTCGATCGCCTGCTGCAGCGGGTGCTCGCGGTCCAGGTACCCCTCGGTGGGCCAGCCCGCCGCCACGCAGGCGGCCAGCATCGCCGCGTGCTTGCCCGAGCAGTTCATCGCCAGCCGCTCGGGCTCGCGACCGGCCGCCAGCCAGGCGGCGCGCGTCGGCTCGTGCGCCGGCAGGGCGGGCGGGCAGCCCAGGTCGTCGGGCGCCAGCCCGGCCGCGGCCAGCACCGCGGCGGCGAGATCGCGGTGCCCGTCCTCCCCGGAGTGCGAGCCCGCGCCGATGGCCAGCTCCTCGCCCGAGCCCGGCGACCAGCCGGCCGCGAGCAGCGCGGTGGCCTGCACCGGCTTGTTCGCCGAGCGCGGCAGCACCGGGCGGTCGACGTCCCCGGCCGAGTAGAGCACCTCCCCCTCGGTGCCGACGACGACCAGCGCGCCGCGGTGCACCGACTCGAGGAACCCGGAGCGCCACACCTCCACCAGCACCGGGTTCTCCGGCCAAGGTGACGTACTGGAACGGCCCCCTTGCAGGGCCCCACCGCGAGCGTGCGAGTGGTGGGGGGCAAGGGGGCCCTTCATCAGTGCCGGCCCTCGTCGGCCAGCAGCGCGGCGACGTCGGCCTCGCCGTTCTGGTACCGGCGGCCGAGCTCGGCGGCGAGGCCGTCCATGACCCGCTGCACGCCCCGGCGGCGCTCCGAGAGGGTGCTCTCGGCGGCGGCCAGGGACCGGGCGGCCTGCTCGAGGTCGGCCTCGGCCAGCCCGGTCACGTCGGAGAGGTCGACGCCGGGGGTCAGCGCGTTGACCCAGTGCTCGTACTCCCCGGGCGCGGCCGGCTGCACCGTCTGGTGGCGGCCGAGGCCGTGCGCCGGGCCGCGGCCCTTCTCGGCGAGGATCTCCGGCAGCAGGTCGACCAGGGAGCGGCCGTCGTGCTCGGCCCGTCGCTGCAGCTCGCGGCGGACGATGTCCAGCCGGCCCTGCAGCAGCCGGCGGGTGTAGGAGAGGTTGACCTCCTGCTGCTCGGCCTGGCGGCGCAGCCGGCGGACGTCGGCCATCGGCCGCTGCACGGCGGCCTCCAGGAAGCCGGGGTCGAGCAGCGCGTCGACGGCGGCGCCGCCCGCGGGGGTCGGTTCGGGGGTCACGGGAGAGCCTCCACGGTCGTGCGGGTGCGGGCGGGCGGCGCGATGCCGAGGAACGCGCGGGCGTCCCCGGTACTCATCGGCGGTCGCTGGGCGATCCGGGCGAGCCCGGCCGCGCGAGCGACCAGCTGGGCGTTGTCGCGCACCGGCTCCCCGGGCGCATACGTGAGCGTGTCCTCCATGCCGACCCGCAGGTGCCCGCCGGCCGACAGCGCCGCGAGCATGACCGGCAGCGAGGTCCGCCCGACGCCGGTCGCGGCGAACGACGCGCCCGGCGGCAGGTGCGGCAGGCAGGCGGCGAGGGCCTGCGTCGTCCCGGGCATCCCGCCGGGCACGCCCATGACCAGGTCGACGTGGACGTGCCCGCCGTGCGGCGGGCCGTACCCGTCCAGCAGCCGGGCGAGGGTGGCCAGGTGGCCGAGGTCGAAGACCTCGTACTCGGGCACGATGCCGCGCTGCTGCATCCGGGTGTGCAGCTCGACGATGAGGTCCCACGGGTTGCTGAAGACGTCGCGGCCGAAGTTCACCGTGCCCAGCGAGAGGGAGGCGGCATCCGGCTCGGCGTCCAGCACGGCCAGTCGCGCGTCGAACGGGTCGGTCACCGCGCCGCCGGTGGACAGCTGCACCACCAGGTCCGTCGCCTCGCGCACGGCGGCGACGACCTCGCGCACCCGGTCGAGCTCCAGCGTCGGCCGGGTGCCGGCGTCGCGGATGTGCAGGTGGACGACGGCGGCGCCCAGCGCCTGGCAATCGCGCGCGGTGGCGACGACCTCCTCGACGGTCACCGGCAGCGCCGGGACGTCGGCCTTCGCCGACTCCGCCCCCGTCGGGGCGACCGTGATCAGCGTGCCGGAGCTCACCGGTCGTGCACCTGGGCTCGGTTCCGCACTCGCTCCGCTCCTCGCTCGCCGGCGCTCGCTGCGATGCTCACTCGCGCGTCACGCTCGCGGAATGGTCGCAGACCGGACGGCCTTCACCCGCTCCCGGGCCGCGGCCAGGGTGTCGTCCACCGCGACGGGCGCGTCGTCGGGGTCGATCGCGGCCTGCGCGCCACCCACCATCAGCTCGGCGTCCTGCTTCACCGACTGCTTGACCAGCGCCAGCGCGACGACACCGAGGTCGTGGTGCCGGACGACGGTGCCGACCCGGCCCACCTCGCGGGCGCCGGCGAGCACCGGCGTGCCCGGCGCGGGCAGCTGCTCGCTCAGCCCGTCCAGGTGCAGGAGCACCAGCCGGCGCGGCGGCCGGCCGAGGTTGTGCACCCGCGCGACGGTCTCCTGCCCGCGGTAGCAGCCCTTGTCGAGGTGGACGGCACTGGTCAGCCAGCCGGTCTCGTTGGGGATGGTGCGGTGGTCGCTGTCCACGCCGAACCGCGGCCGGCGGGCCTCCACGCGCAGCGCCTCGAAGGCGTCGAGCCCGGCGAGGGCGGCGCCCGCGGCCAGCAGCGCGTCGGCGCGGGCGGCGACGTCGGTCCGCGGCACCAGCAGGTCGACGACGGCGGAACCGTCCCCGATCGGCGGCATCCGGCGCACCCAGCCGCCGCCGTCCAGGGCGAGCACCGCGTACGGCGCCGCGGGGACCGGCAGCCCGGCCGCGGCCAGCACGTCGTCGCTCCGCGGCCCGGCCAGCGACAGCAGCGCCCAGTCGGCGGTCACCAGGGCGGGCTCGACGCGGAGCATGAACCGCATCCGGTCGAGGAAGGTCTGCAGCTCCTGGCCGGTGCCGGGCTCGACGTCGGCCCAGGTGGTGCCGCCCAGGTCGGTGAGGACGAGGTGGTGCTCGACGTGCCCCTGCGGGGAGAGCACCAGCGCCTCGGCGCCGGTGCCGTCGGCCAGCCGGTCGAGGTGCTGGCTGGTGAGGCTGTGCAGCCAGGTCAGCCGGTCGGCGCCGGGGATCACGAGCACGTCGCGGTCGGAGCGGTCGACCAGACCGGCACCCTCGGCCAGCTCCCGCTGCTCGCGCAGGGGGCTGCCGTAGTGGACCGGGACGGAACCGTCCTCCGCCGGCACGGCGCCGGGTCGGGACAGCAGGGGGCTCGGGGTGGTCATGACTTCTCCTGTCCAGCTCGTTCGCGGCACGCGCTGCACGTCCCGGACAGCGCGACGTGCCCCACGTCCAGCTGGAAACCCAGGTCGGCGGCCAGACGTTCCGCCGCGCCGTCGAGCAGCGCCGGGTCGACCGAGGAGACCTCTCCGCAGCCCTGGCAGACCACGTGCAGGTGCGGGTGCTGGGCGGCGTGGTAGACCGGCGCACCCTTGCCCAGGTGGGTGTGCCAGACCAGACCGAGCCGCTCGAGCAGCTCGAGGTTGCGGTACACCGTCGACGTGTCCGGGGCGGCTCCGCCGGGCCCGGCCTCCTCGCGCAGCTTCGCGCCGATCGCCTCGGGGGTGGCGTGCTCGAGCGACGCGACGGCGGCCAGCACCCGCTGGCGCTGGCTGGTCAGCCGCAGGCCGCGGGCCCGCAGGCGCTCGGCCAGCGGCGCGGCGAGCTCCGGGGGGTGCGTGTCGGCCACGCCGCCGAGCCTATGCCCGGGCCAGCACCCGGAGTGCCCGGATCAGGTCGGCGTACTCCGCCGTCGGCACGCCGTCGACCGAGGCGCCCGGCCGGCCGGTGACCCCGTCGATCCCCCCGGCGGCGGTGGCCGCGGCGAGCACCGCGGCGTCGACCGCCGGGTCCAGCAGCGCCCGCAGGGCGCCGGCGCGGTCCGGGACCAGCACCGCGAGCGCGGCGACCAGGGCGTAGCAGCCCCAGTTGGAGGTGCCCGCGGTCACCAGGGCGTCCACCGGGACGCGGCAGGCGATCCGCTCCCCGTGCGCGATGCAGGCGGCGACCACGTCGGCGGGGACGTTGCCCATGCCGATCTCGTTGCCGCCGTCGCCGACCGCCCCGGTGACCAGACCGGGCAGGGCGAAGGCGGCGTGCAGGGGCGCGGTCGACGCCGTGATGTCCACCGCCCGCATGGTCATCACCCGGCCGTCGGCGTTCGGCCCGAGCCGCTCGACGGCGACCAGGTGGGACAGCCCGAGCCCGGCCACCCGGCCGGCCACCGCGCCGTCGTCCGCGCCGGCCGGCACGACCGTGAGCCGCCCGGCACCCAGGACGTCGAGGCAGGCGCCGGTGACGTCGGCGCACGGGTCGTCGGTGAGCACGACCGGCTCGGCGCCGAGCGCGGCCAGCGCCGCGGCGAGGACGGCGGCGCCGACGGGGCCGTCGGTCTCGGCGGCCGGGGTGGGCGCCCAGGCGATGTGCACGCCGGTGGCCAGTCCGACCCGCGTGCCGGCGGCACCGGCGGCGGCCAGGTCCCCGGCCAGCCGCGCGAGCTGACCGGTCACGGCCGCCCCGATGCCGGTGACGTCACGGGCGCCCGGCCGCAGCACCGCCCGCTCGATGGCGGCGAGCTGCTCGTTCACCCGACCGGCGGGCGGGCCTCCGCCAGCACCCGCTGCAGGGAGGTGAGGTACGCCGGCGGGACGGCGTGCTCACCGCGCGGCTCGAGGAACCCGGCCACCGTCGCGCCGGTGACCGCGGCGAAGGACGCCGCCTCGTCGCCCAGCGCCCGCACGACCGGGTGGCCGCCCCACGCCGAGCTGCCCGCCAGGTGCGCCATCGCGGCGGCGCTCTCGGCCCGCTCGCCCACGCAGTCGAAGGGCTTCTCGGTGGCCCACAGCTTGCGGAAGCCGTCGGCGAGGGCGAGGTCCTCCAGCGGGTCGCCGCCGAACATCGCGACCGCCTCCTCGGGGCCGAGGAAGACCGCGAAGCACAGGAAGGTGAACAGGCACTTGTCGCAGTGCAGGCACCAGCGCTGGGTCGCCTCCCCGCCCATGTGCTTCTGCGTGTACGACCGGTTGCAGCTGAGGATCTCGCCGCGCAGGTCGGGCAGCGCGGCCACCGCCGCGACCGTGGCCAGCTCCGACAGCTGCCGGGTGAGACTGAAGTAGCCCACCCCCAGCTCGGCGGCGGCCGCGGCGAACAGCCGCTCGAACTCGTAGGACTTCGAGTACTGGTGGTTGACCCGGGCGCCGTCGATCTCCAGCGTCTCCTCGTCGGCGGAGCGCTCGTTGGCGAACACCACCGGGTCGAAGCCGCCCAGGACGGCGACCAGCGTGGAGATCGCCGAGTTGATCGCGGTGACCGGCACGTGCCCGTTGAGCCCGCCGGCCGCCGTCCGCTCGGCGAGCAGGGGGTCCAGCCGGCGGCGGACGCCGATCAGCGGCACCCCCGCGGCGGTCGCGACGTCGCGCTGCGCGCCGGTCGGGTTGACCGCCAGCGCGGTCGCCGGCGAGACGACGACCAACGCCAGCGCGGAGTCCTTGCCCCCGCCGACGGGCAGCAGCGCCCCGCCGCCCCCGGCGTCGGCCGGCACCGGGTCGGCCGGCCGCACCTCGACGTCGAACTCCACCGCGTGCGGCACGGGCAGCCGGTTCACCGCGGCGAACTCGCCGAGGCCGGACGTGTAGGCGGCCTCGGCGACGGCGAGCTGCGCCTTGGTCAGCGGCCGGGCCACGGTCACCCGGCCGGGTGCGCGCAGCTTGTAGTAGCTGGTGCCCATGACCAGGTGGACGAGGTCCAGCGCGGCGTCCAGCCGGGCGGGGTCCGCGCCGGCCAGCCGCTCGGTGTCCAGCGTCAGCCGTTCGGTGAACTCGTCGCCGGCCAGCCGGAAGGTGAAGGCGGCCTCGCCGGTGGTCAGGTCGATGGACCGCTCCGCGATGACGAACGCGTCAGACACGGTCCGCTCCGACGGCCCCGAGGATCTGCTCATAGGTCCGTGCCAACTCCTCGTAGTTGCGGTAGCGGTTGTAGCTGGGCGCGCCGGGCGAGAGCAGCACGACGCCTCCGCGCGGCGTCGTCCGCACCGCCTCGGCGACGGCCTCGGCGAGGTCTCCGGCCTCGGTCACCGGCGGCGGCAGCCCGCGGTCGGCCGCCGCGGCCCGCACGTCGGCGGTCAGCCGGGCGCCGGTGTCGGGCACGGCGACCACCCGGACGGCGCCCTCCCGGGCGACGACGGCGCGGGCGAGGTCGGCGTAGTCCAGGCCGCGGTCCTGCCCGCCGGCGATCAGCGTGACCGGCTGCGCGGCGAAGGCGTCGAGGGCGGCCAGCACCGAGACCGGCGTGGTGCTCAGGGTGTCGTCGACGAAGGTGACGCCGTCCAGCGTGGCGACCGGCGCCAGCCGGTGCGGCAGCGCCCGGAAGCCGGCCACGGCGGCACGGACGGCGTCGCCGTGGGCGCCCAGGTCCACGCCCATCCGGACGCAGGCGGCCAGCGCCACGTGCACGTTGGCCACGTTGTGCAGGCCCGGCAGGTGAGCGGGCCGGAACCCGGCGAGCTGCTCGGGGGCGACCAGCTCGGCCGGGTCGACCAGCACGGCCGGGTCGAGGTACCGCCCGGCCACCTCGCGCACCGGCGCGGCGGCCACCACCGAGCCCGGCGCGCAGTGGGCGAAGACGTGCAGCTTGTCGCGGTAGTACGCCTCGACGGTGCGGTGCCAGTCGAGGTGTTCGGGCGCGAGCGAGGTGAGCGCGCCCCACCCGGAGAACTCGTCCACGGCCGCGGCCTGGTAGCTGGAGACCTCGACGACCAGCGCGGTCCCGTCGGTCACCGAGCCGTCGAGCAGGACGTCGAGCAGCGGCGTCCCGATGTTCCCGGCGTGCACGGCGGGCCGGCCGGCCGCGGTCAGCACCGCCGCGGCCAGCGCGCTGGTGGTGCTCTTCCCCTTCGTGCCGGTGACGCAGAGGGTGGGCACCGCACGGGCGCCGAACTCGGCCAGCGCGACACCGGTGCCGGAGGCCAGGGTGGTCCGGGCCGCCAGGGCCCGCGCGTCCTCGCGGTACGGGCTGATCCCCGGCGAGCGGAGGACGACGTCGCAGCCGGCGAGCGCGGCGACGTCGGTACCCGCCCGGGCACCCGGCGGCAGGTCCTCCGGCGCAGGAGGCACGGCGTCGACGACGACGATGCCCGCGGCGCCGGCGGCCAGCGCGGCCCGGACGGCGGCGCGCCCCTCGCGGCCGTGCCCCCAGACGCCGACCCGGCGGCCGGCGAGGTCGGCGAGCCTCACCGGCGGCTCGGGACGGGCACGACCGGGCGGGGACTCACGGCGCCCACTGTACGGAGCACGGCGCGGACGCCGGGCGAGCTCGAGAGGTGCCCCGGTAGGGTCTGCGGCAGGTGCGCCGGGAAGTCTGGTCGGCAACGTCCGACCCGACCCCCTCCCCTGGAGCAGCCGCCGTGACGACGCCCTCCCGCCTCTTCGGCCGCGGCTCCTGGACCGAGACCAGCCGGATCGCCGCCGTGCTCCGTCAGGAGACCATGGGCGGCGCGCTGCTGCTCCTCGCGGCGGCCGTCGCGCTCGTGTGGGCGAACTCCCCCTGGTCCGAGGGGTACGAGACGCTGCGGGACACCCGGGTCGGGCCGGCGTCGCTGCACCTGGATCTCACGCTCGGCACCTGGGCGGCCGACGGACTCCTGGCGGTCTTCTTCTTCGTCGCGGGGCTGGAGCTCAAGCGGGAGTTCGTCGCCGGCGACCTGCGCGAACCGCGCCGGGCCGCGCTGCCGGTGGCCGCGGCGGTCGGCGGCATGGTGGTGCCCGCGGCGTTCTTCGTCCTGCTCAACCTCGGGCGGGAGGACGGCGCGCTGCGCGGCTGGGCGATCCCCTCGGCCACGGACATCGCCTTCGCCCTGGCCGTGCTGGCGGTGATCAGCACGCACCTGCCCAGCGCACTGCGCACCTTCCTGCTCACGCTGGCCGTCGTCGACGACCTGCTCGCCATCGCGGTCATCGCGATCTTCTACACCGACGACCTCTCGATCGTCCCGCTGCTGCTCGCGCTCGTGCCGCTGGCCCTGTTCGGGCTGCTCGTCCAGAAGCGGATCCGTTCGGCGGGGTGGTGGGGTGGGCGGACGGCAGGGTGGCTGCTGCTCCCGCTCGCCGCGGTCACCTGGGTGCTGGTGCACGAGTCGGGCGTGCACGCCACCGTCGCCGGGGTGCTGCTGGCCTCCACCGTCCCGGTGCTGCACAGCGCGGCCAGCCCGGGCCCGGACGCCGGGCCCGGGCTGGCCGAGCAGCTCGAGCACCGGCTGCGGCCGCTGTCGGCCGGCTTCGCCGTCCCGGTGTTCGCGTTCTTCTCCGCCGGCGTCGCCGTCGGCGGCCTCTCCGGGCTCGGCGCCTCGGTGACCGACAGCGTCGCGCTCGGCATCGCCGTGGGCCTGGTCGCGGGCAAGGCGATCGGCATCACCGCCGCCACCTGGGTGGTGTCCCGGTTCACGCGGGCCGAGCTCGACGAGTCGCTGGGCTGGCCCGACGTCGTGGGGCTCGCCCTGCTGGGCGGCATCGGGTTCACCGTCTCGCTGCTCATCACCGAACTGGCGTTCGGCCTGGGCTCGGCGACCTACGACCACGCGAAGGTCGGCATCCTCACCGGCACGATGGCGGCGGCGCTGCTGGCCACCGTCGTCCTGCGGCTGCGCAACCGCCGCTACCGGCGGATCCACGCGGAGGAGACGGTCGACGCGGACGGCGACGGCGTCCCCGACGTCTACCAACGGGGTTCCGCCGAGGGCTGAGAATCTGCGTTGCCGACCCCTCGGAGCCGACGTACCGTCGAAGTACACGAGAGAGGAGGTGGTCCGACACTTGCATGCTTATCGGACTCGTGAGGTGGCTGTCCGCTAGCCGCCGTCCAGATGGGCCGCCCGTTCAGACGACAGTCTGAGCGACGGCAGATCGCCCGTCCGTCGTACGGCGGCGAGCGAGAACCGGACAGTCACCCGACCCCCGGGCCGCCGACACTTGTCCAGTCGGCCCGCGTGCTGCTCCCCGCTCCGGCGGGGCCGCGCCGCGGAGCAGCCCGGGGGTTGTCCGTCCTCGGGGGAGGTCAGGTGGCGTTCGCCGGCGGTGTGGGCGGGGAGGCCGGCACCGTGGACGGCACCTCCGCCGGCGCCTGGATCGCCGCCGCGCTGCGGCCGCTCGACGAGCACGTCGTCGGCTCCCTCGTCCCACCCCACTTCCCGGCCTACGCCCGCGTCTTCCACCCGGCGGCGCGCTACGCCGGCCTCGACGACGTCGACGTGAGCTGGACCGAGGTCGCCGCCGGCAACGGCAGCGTCGTCCACCCGGCCATGGAGTGGGGCTCGATCACCGGCGCGATGGAGTTCTTCGACGAGGCCGATCAGTCCCCGCTGTGGGACGGCGCCCCCGCGATGGGACACCTCCCCGTGACCGTGGCGGCGCGGCTGGCCGAGGTGCTGGCCCGGCACACCACGACGCCGGGGGACTGCTGGTTCGGCGTCTGGTCCGGCTTCGGGTTCCCCGCGGCCGACCGGCCGGCGCTGGCGCTGCCCGGGCGCGCGATGTGGCTGGTCCGGGGTCCGGTCGGGCTGGCCGCCGCCAACCTGGCGCCCGAGCCGGCCGAGCAGAGCGCGAACCTGTGGTGGCCGGCCGACCGGGCCTGGGTGGTGGCGACCGACATCGACCTGGTCACCACCTACGTGGCCGGCAGCCCCGCGTGCGTGGCCGACCTGCTCGCCACCCCCGGGCTCGAGGTGGCCGAGGTCGACGCCGGCCAGCGCACCACGTGGGACGCCGACACGCTCAACCCGCCACCCGTCGACGCCCCCGAGTGAGGGGCAGAAATGGCCATTTCTGCCCCTCAGCTCAGAGGACGGCGAGCTCCGCGGCGAGGTCGTCGAGGCCGAGCGAACCCTGCGACAGCGCCGCCATGTGCCACGCCTTGAGGTCGAAGTCCTCACCGCGGGCCCGCCGCGCCGCCGCCCGGCCCTCCAGCCAGGCCCGCTCGCCCAGCTTGTAGCTGATCGCCTGCCCGGGGAGGCCCAGGTAGCGGATCAGCTCGCTGTCGAGGAAGTCGGTGGTGCTGCCGCTGTGCTCGCCGAAGAAGGCGCGGGCCAGCTCCGGTGTCCAGGGCCGGCCGCGGTGCTCGGCCAGCGCGCCCTCGGCGTCGTCCGGGACCGGCAGCCGCAGGTGCATGCCGATGTCGACGACCACGCGCATCGCCCGCAGCTGCTGGGCGTCGAGGTAGCCGAGCCGGGTGCCGGGGTCGGCGAAGTACCCGAGCTCGTCCATCAGCCGCTCGGCGTACAGCGCCCACCCCTCGACGTTCGCGCCGACCGAGCCCAGCGACGCCTGGTAGGTCGACAGCTGCGTGGAGACGTGCGCCCACTGGGCCAGCTGCAGGTGGTGGCCCGGAACGCCCTCGTGGTACCAGATCGAGGTGAGGTCCCAGAGCGGGAATCGCTCGCGGCCCAGGGTGGGCAGCCACGTGCGGCCGGGGCGGGAGAAGTCCTGCGCGGGGCGGGTGTAGTAGGGCGCCGCGGCGCTGCCGGGCGGCGCGATCATCGCCTCGACGCGGCGGACCGGCTCCGCGAGGTCGAAGTGCGTGCCGTCGAGGGCCGCGATCGCCTCGTCCATCATCGCCTGCAGCCGCTCCCGGACGGCGTCGACGCCGTCCACGGCCGGGCCGTGCACGTCCAGCCAGCGCATCGCCTCCATCGGCGTCGCGCCGCGGACGACGCGGTCGGCCTCGGCCCGCTGCTCGGCCTGGAGCCGCCGGTGCTCGGCCCACCCCCAGGCGCAGGCCTCCTCCAGCCCGTCGCCGGCGCCGAGGTCCGAGCCGGTCCAGCGGCGGGCGTGCAGCGCGTACCGCTCCCGGCCGACGGCGTCCGGCGTGCCCTCCGCCTGCGGGCCGTAGCTGTCGCGGAGGAAGTCCCGGATCCCGGCGACCGCGTCGTCGGCGGCGCGGGCCGACCGCTCGAGGTCGCCGCGCAACGACTCCGGCCCGCCGGCGGCGAAGCCGGCGAAGAAGGGCCCGGCCAGCCACTCGCCGAGCTGGTCGACCACGGTGGCCACCTGCCGCGGCGCCACGAACGTGCCGCGCCGGGCGCCCTCCTCCAGCGACGCCCGGTACCCGCGGTAGGCCTCCGGCACCCGGGCCATCCGGCGGGCGATGACCGCCCACTCCTCCTCGGTGGCCGCCGGCATGAGCAGGAAGACCTGCCGGATGGAGTGCACCGGGCTGAACAGGTTGGACAGCGCGCGCAGCCCCTCCCCCGCCTCGTGCAGCGCCAGTTCGGCGTCGAGCCGCTCGCGCAGCAGCCGGGCGCACCGCCGCTCGACCGGGTCCTCCGCCAGGCCCGGGTCCGCGGCCAGCACCCGGTCCAGCTCGGCGAGGGTGTCGCGGGCCAGCCCGGCCTCGGCCTCGAGCCCCTCCGGGCTCGGGTCGGGCAACCGGTCGTCGCCCGGCCGGGTGCCGAGCGAGGTCGCCACGATCGGGTCCAGGTCGCAGACCGCGTCGACGTAGCGGTCGGCGACCTGTCTCGGGGTGGTCGGCCCGGTCACCGGATCCGCTCCAGGCGGGCGGACATGGTCGGGCGCAGCGGCTGGTCCCCCGCGGCGCGGTCGACGGCGTACATGAGCGCGCCCTCGACGATGCCGTAGAGCCGGACGGCGCGGCTCACGTCGGGCGCGTCGGGCGTGCGGGCGACGACGTCGCTGGTGAGCTCCCAGCTGGTCGTCGTCCGGGCCCGGCCCACGTAGATCTCGACCAGCCCGTCCGGGCTGGTGACCAGCAGCTCGACGTCGTCCCGGCCCCGGGGCCGCCAGAAGCCGGACTCCCGGGTCTCGGGCCCGATGACCTCCCCGCCGTCGGAGAGCCGCCAGGTCCGGGAGTCGTAGGCGAGGAAGCCGCGGCCGTCGTGGCTGAAGCGGACCCACTGGCCGAACCGGTGGTCGCCGCCGGCACCGGCCGCCTGCCCCTCCCCGTGCCACTCGCCGAGCAGCGGCAGGATCGCCAGCAGTTCCTCGGAGACCTCGGGACCGGAGCGGACGTCGACGGTGTCGGGGACGGGCAGCTCGGTGGCGTCGCTCACCGGCCCGTCCCCCTCGGGCGTCGGGCGAGCCGGACGGCGCCGTAGCCGCTGCCCACGGCGGCGAACGACGCCAGGGCGACGAGGACCCAGGCAGAGACCATGCGCTCCACCGTAGGGCCGCCTGGTGAGGGCGCTGGAACGGCCCCGTCCAGGGCACCGTCCTGAGCGTGCGGAGGCCGGGGGCCTTCGTCACGCGGGAGCCGGCACCGCCCCCGCCGTCGCCGCCAGGACCTGCGCCCACGGGGTCGCGGTCAGACCGAGGACCGCGGTGGTCGCCGTCGCGTCGATGACGTACTCCTGGTCGAACTGGTGCCGGACGTCGACCACCTCCCGCATGAGCGGGGAGACCGTCCCGATCGCGCGCAGCACCGGCCAGGGGATGCCGCTGACCGGCACCGGCGGCACGCCGAGCGCGGCGGCCAGGTCGCCGATCGCCTGGCGTTGCGACCGTGGTGGCGTGCTCGGCACGTGCCAGGCCCGCCCGAGCGCCCGCTCGTCGGTCCCCAGGGTCGCCAGCGTGGCGGCGACGTCGGGCAGGTACGCCCAGCTGCGCGGCGCATCCGGGTCGCCGACCACCCAGGCCCGCCGGCCGCGACGCACGGCGGACAGCTGGCGGCCCAGGTGGGAGTGCTCGGCCGGCACCTGGGGGCCGACGAAGTCCGCGGCCCGCGCCTCGGTCATCCGGATCCGGCCGGCCTCGTGCGCGGCGAGCGCCGCCCGCCACATCGCGAGCCGCACCCGCCCCTTGCGGTCGGTGGCGGCCAGCGGGCTGTCCGGCGTCATCGGGCCGCTCGGGCGGCCGTAGACGTAGAGGTTGGACATCGTCACCAGCACCGCGCCGGTGCGCTCGGCCGCCTCCAGCAGGGCCGCGGCGACCGGCGGCCAGTCGGTCGGCCAGCGGTGATAGGCGGGGTTGACCGCGTTGTAGAGGGCGGCGGCCCCGCGGGTCGCGTCGGTCAGCGCGCCGGCGTCGGTCGCGTCGACCGCCCGGTGCTCGACGGCCTCGGTCGATCGCCCGCCGCTGCGCGAGAGCACGCGGACGCGGTGCCCCTGCGCGGCCAGCAGCTCCGCCGTCGTCGTCCCGACCGCGCCCTTGCCCACGATCACGTGCAGTGCCACGTCGTCCTCCTCGTCGCGTTTCGAGAGCAGTGCTCTCGCTTGCGGACGACGCTCGCACACTGCGGGACATGGCGTCAAGAGCGGCGCTCTCACTTGCGTGCGGTGCTCGCACGAGCGACGATGGGTGCATGCCGACCACCGCGCGCGAACGCGTCCGGGCCGAGCTCACGGCCGAGATCACCGACGCCGCGCGCCGGCAACTGGCCGAGGTGGGCGCCGCCGCCCTGTCGCTGCGCGCCGTCGCGCGGGAGCTGGGGATGGCCTCCTCGGCGCTCTACCGCTACTTCCCGAGCCGCGACGACCTGCTCACCGGACTGATCATCGACGGCTACGACGCGCTCGGGGCAGCCGCCGAGACGGCCGACGACCCGACTGCCGCGCCGCGGGACCGGTGGCTGGCCGTCTGCCGGGCCGTCCGGGCGTGGGCCCGCGCCCACCCGCACGAGTACGCACTGCTCTACGGGTCCCCCGTCCCCGGCTACGCGGCCCCCCGGGACACGGTGCCCGCCGCCGCCCGCGTCGGCATCGTCCTGGGCCGGGTGCTCGGCGACGCCGCCCGCGGAGGCGCACTGCCCGAGGGGGCAGGGGTGCCGCGGGACGCCTCGCTGATCAGCGACGACACGGTGACCGTCCTCGGCGGCGAACACCCCGCGCTCGACGACGCCGTCCGGCTGCGCGCGCTGCTGGCCTGGAGCGCGGTCTACGGGACGATCAGCTTCGAGCTGTTCGGCCACTTCGTCGGCTCGGTGGTCGACGCCGACCGCTACTTCGACCGCGCGATGGCGGAGCTCGCCGGGCTGGTCGGTCTCTGACGTCCCCGCCGGTCGTCGGGCACGCACCGTCCTCCGAGGGGTCGCGGTCGGGGACGGCGCGCCGGGTGCGGCGGCCCGAGGACTGGTCACCCGCCGACGTCCGCGAGGAGGCTCCGCCGCGTTCGACGGGGTGGAGCGCGGCCGGACACGGACGTCCGGCCATCGGGGACGACACCCCACGAGGTGAGGAGACGCCCCATGCGCATCCGCAGGTCACGAGTCCTCGTGGTCGCGTCGGTCGCGGCCGTCACCACGCTCGGCCTTGCCGGCCCGGCTTCGGCCGACGACGCCCACCCGGAGGACTTCGACATCCAGGAGGCGGTCGACCGGGCCGAGTCCGGCGACACCGTCCACATCCCACCGGGCACCTACCACCAGAACGTCGAGATCACGACCGACCACATCACCCTGTCCGGCTACGACGTGGTCCTCCGGCCGGCCGACGACGCCGAGCCCACCCAGTGCGACGGACCCGCGGAGGAGGGCGCCGAGGCGCGGATCTCGGGCATCTGCGTCTTCGGTGAGGTCGTGTTCCCGGCGGAGGACGACCCGACCGGGGAGATCGAGGTCGTCGACGCCGTGGAGGGCGTGACGGTCCTCGGGATCACGGTCGAGGACTTCACCGGCAACGGGCTGATCGGCCTCGGCACCGTGGACCTCGAGGTGGAGGACAGCCGGTTCGAGGACAACGGCGGGTACGGCGCGGCCAGCTTCGTCACCCACGGGACGACGTTCCACCACAACGCCGCGGTCGGGAACACCGAGGCCGGCTTCTACGTCGGCGACAGCCCCGACGCGCAGGCCGACGTCCACGGCAACCACTCCACCGGCAACGAGCTGGGCTACTTCTTCCGGAACGCCAGCCACGGGTGGGTCAAGCACAACGTGGCCGAGGGCAACTGCGTCGGTACGCTGGTCCTCTCCGGCGCGCCCGGTCTCGCCAGCGGCTGGGAGTACGCCGAGAACGAGGTGACGGCCAACAACAAGGTGTGCGCCGGCGTCCCCGAGGAGGGCATCCCGCCACTCAGCGGGGCCGGCGTCGCGCTCGTCGGCGCCCAGGACTTCCTGGTGCACCACAACACGGTCACCGACAACGCCTCGGATGCCGAGAGCGCGGTCGAGGGCGGCATCGTGGTGGTCTCGAGCGCCTCGGTGCCGGGGCTCATGCCCTTCGACCCGATGGGCACGGTCGCGGAGAACTGGGTGTTCGGCAACGAGCCCGCCGACCTGGTCACGGACGGGACCGGTGACGTCGACTTCGACGACAACCGGTGCGACACCCCGGCCGAGCTCTGCGACTGACCCCCGCACACGACAGCGCCCGCCCGGCACACCAGCCGGGCGGGCGCTCGGCCCCTCCCGGGGCTGTCGTCAGTCGATCGCGACGGTGGTCTCGTTGAGACCGACGTCGGCGGTCAGCACCCGCTCGCCCTTGCCGAACGGCGCGAGCGAGCGCAGCTTCCACTGACCCGGCGCGGCGAAGAACCGGAACTCACCCTCGGGGCTGGTGACCACCTCGGCGGTGAACTCGTCGGTCGTGTCCAGCAGCCGGACGTAGGCACCGGCGACGGGAGCGCCGTCGTGCCACACCTGGCCCTGGATCACCGTCTGCGTGGTCAGGTCGATCCCCTCGAGACCGTTGCCCTGCTTCGGGGCTCCGCACATGGTCGAACTCACTTCTCGATCGGGACGCCGACGAGCGAGCCGTACTCGACCCAGCTGCCGTCGTAGTTCTTGACGTCGGGCTTGCCGAGCAGCTCGCGCAGCACGAACCAGGTGTGGCTCGAGCGCTCGCCGATCCGGCAGTAGGCGATGGTCGCCTTGCTGTCGTCGTAGCCCTGCTCGTCGTAGAGCTTGGCCAGCTCCTCGTCGCTCTTGAACGTGCCGTCCTCGTTGGCCGCCTTGCTCCACGGGATGTTCTTCGCCGTGGGGACGTGCCCGCCCTTCTGCGCCATCTCCTGGGGGAGGTGGGCGGGGGCGAGGATCTTGCCGGAGAACTCGTCGGGCGAACGGACGTCGATGAGGTTCTTCGAGCCGATCGAGGCGACGACCTCGTCGCGGAAGGCACGGATGGAGAGGTCGGGCTCCTTGGCCTGGTACCGGGTGGCAGGGCGCTCCACCGGGTCCTTCGACAGCGGGCGGCCGTCGAGCTCCCACTTCTTGCGGCCGCCGTCGATGAGCTTGACGTTCTCGTGGCCGTAGAGCTTGAAGTACCAGTAGGCGTACGCGGCGAACCAGTTGTTGTTGCCGCCGTACAGGATCACGGTGTCGTCGTTGCTGATCCCGCGGGACGAGAGCAGGGCCTCGAAGCCGGCCTTGTCGACGAAGTCGCGGCGCAGCGGGTCCTGGAGGTCCTTCTTCCAGTCCAGCTTGACCGCGCCCTCGAGGTGGCCGCCGTCGTAGGCGCTGGTGTCCTCGTCGACCTCGACGAAGACGAGGCCGGAGGTGCCGAGGTGCTCCTGGGCCCAGTCGGCGGTGACGAGCACGTCGTTGCGGCTCATGGGGGGTGTTCCTCCCTGTGGTCGGGTGTGCGGATCGGTCAGGTGGCGCGCGCCGGCACGAGCCGGCGGACGGTCAGGTACAGCTCGCAGCCGAGGCAGAAGCCGGTGGCCGCGTTGAGCAGGGCCGCCACCAGCGCGAGGCCGGTCGCGACGGCGCCGACGAGCGGCGCCCCGAACAGGTACCCCGCGGCCCCCACGACGGCGAACCCGAGGCCGACGAGCTGGGCGAAGCGCGGCGGCGCCTCGGGTTCCCGCTCGCGGACCGGGCCGAGCCGCGGGGCGACGAGGACGCGGAACAGCACCCCGTAGGGCGCGTACCGCAGGCCCGCGACCGCACCGACCGCGAAGACGGCCGCCTGGACGGCGACCAGCCAGCCGGCGGCGGTGAGCAGGGCGACGGCGAGGACGACGCTGGTGACCCACGCGGCGAAACGCGGACCCCGGACGTCGACCAGTCGCTCGGTCGGATGGGGGGCAGCAGACATGGGGTACTGGGCTTCCGGACGGCGGTCAGGGCACGTCTGGACGAGGCGGGCTCGCCCTCAGGCGCCCGGACACAGGCAGCTGCCGACGCGGCACAGGTCGACTGTGCGGCGGGAGGTCAGCAGGATGCCCACGGCGCGAGGGTAACGGATCACCCGTCCCACCTGTCCCGCGCACCGGCGGCGGTGGCCACGTGGGCGTCGACCAGCGCGGTGAGCTGCTCGGCGCGGGGTGCCCCGCTGCTGCGGCCGACGACCCCACCGGCGCGGTCGAGGTAGAACAGCGTCGGGGTCCGGCGGACGTCGAGCTCGCGGACGGCGTCCAGGTGGCTCTCCGCATCGACGTCGACGTAGGCGAGGCCCGGCCGGGTGGCCCGCAGCTGCTGGAGCCGGGCCCGTGTGGCCCGGCACGGTCCGCAGAACGCGGTGGAGAACTGGACGACGGTGAGGTCGGCGTCGCCGGGGCGCACCCCCAGTCGCGCCAGGACGGCGGTCGTCGACGCCTCCGCGGCTCCGCTCTCCGGCTCGCGCACCGCGCCGTCCCTCCTCCGCAGCCACCAGGCGGCGGCCGCCACCAGCACCAGCGCGACGGCCAGCACTCCGGCTCCGGTGGCACTCACTCCCGCGCCAACCCGCCACCGCGGTGCGGTGTTCCCACGGATCAGCCGCCCAGCACGGTGTCGGTGGCCTCGACGGCGACGTCCACACCGTCGTCGGCCGGGGTGACGGCGGTGACCTGGAGCCCGAACGGCAGCTCCGGGATCGGGTACCGCAGGTCGAGCAGGTCACCGGCCCGCTCGACCAGGAACCCGGGGATCTCGACCCCGGCTCCGGCGGCCTCGTCGACGTCGACCACCAGGTCGCCGCCGTCCAGGCTCACCGTGCCGACGGCGGTGAGCGGCAGGGTGAGGCCGGCGAGCTCCACGGTGCGCTCGACCCGCAGCCCGTCGCCCTCGCGGGCCAGCGTGGTGCCGGGGCCCAGCTGCGCGGCCAGCAGCTCGTAGGAGAGCGTCGCCGTCCCGTCGATGCGCTCGACCGGCACCTGCTCCACCGAGCCGGAGAGGACGTCGGACAGCGGCACCGCCACGCCGCGCAGCGCGACGTCGGCGCGGGTGCCCTCGGGCTGCCCGAGGTCGGCGGCGGTCAGCGCGATCCGCACGTCCTCGTACCGGCCGCCGACCGCCTGGGTGAGGAAGGGGAACCCCCGGATGTCCACGTCGGGCTCCCCGGCCAGCGCGCCGCGCTCGGCGATGACGGCGGCGACGCGGTCCTCGGCCATCCCGACGCCGACCCGGTCGGCGAGCACGGCCAGCCCGAGCAGGAGCAGCAGGACGACGAGCAGCGCGCGCACCCCGCGGCCCTCAGAGCGCGTTCTGCAGGACGAGGGAGAAGGCGACCGGCGCGAACGCGGCGATCGGCAGCACCGCCTGCACCAGGGGCACGGCCCAGGCGCTGCCCGGCCCCTCGGCGACGACGTGGTCGGCGACCAGGGCGACCAGCGCGGCGACCCCGCCGAGCACGAGGCCGAACAGCAGCACCGTCAGCACCTCGAACAGCTCGCCGGAGCCGTGGCGGACCATCGCGACGGCCGCGCCCGCCAGCACCGACAGCACCAGGCCGGGGACCCCGCGGGCCAGCTCGGCGGCGATCGGCGGCCGGGGCAGCACGAGGTCGACGAGGTGTCCCACCAGCAGCGTCGTCCCGACGACCAGCAGCGCCGTCGTCACGACCCGGGAGCCCTCACCGGAGGTCTCCAGCCGCAGCAGCACCGCCAGCGCGCACACCGCGCAGAGCAGGAGCAGGACGCCGGCCAGCGAACCGACGACGTCCCGCCGCGGCGCCCGGCGGACCATCTGGTGGAGCACGGCGGCCAGGAAGCCCAGCCCCGGCACGGCCAGCAGGGAGCCCACCTCGGGTCGCTCGGGCACCACCAGCAGCACGTCGGCACCGGCGGCCCCGGCCAGTCCCAGCACCGGCGCGCCGGCCCGCGCGAGGACCCCGGTGGCCGGGACCCACGCGGCGACCAGCGCCACCTGCAGGACGGCGACCGCGGCCAGCCGCCCCCGCTCGCCGAACTCGGCGGGCAGCAGCACCAGGAGGACCACGGCGACGGCGACCGCCCCGGCCGCGAACAGGTGCCCGCTGCGCGCCGGCAGCTCGACCCGGGTCGTGGCGGCGGTCACCCGGTGATCGTCTCAGACGCCCGGCGTCCGATCCGCCCGACGAGCGGACCGGATGCCCCGCTCTCGGCGTGTCCGGAGCCCGGCACCTCCCACGCGGTGGCGTCCCCGGTGTGCACCGTCACTCGCCGTGGACCGGTCACCCCGGGAGGATTCGGCAACACGTCGGTTATCCTGCTGTCTCCGTCTCGACAGCGCCGTCGTGGGCCCCCGGACGACATCTCGTCCCCGGCTCCCTTGAGGAGACCACATGCGACTCGTGCTCATGACCTCGGCGCGGCAGGCCACGACGGAGGTGCTCCCGGCCCTCGGGCTGCTCGGGCACCAGGTCCGCGTGGTGCCCCCCGAGCTGTCGAGCCTCCTGGACGGCGACTCCGGCGACGTGGTCCTCGTCGACGCCCGCCACGACCTCATCCAGGCCCGCACGCTGTGCAGCCTGCTCTCCTCGACCGGCGTGGCGTCGGCCCTGGTGGCCGTGCTCGCCGAGGGCGGCCTGGTGGCGCTGTCGGCCGACTGGGGTGTCGACGACGTCCTGCTCGACACCGCCGGCCCGGCCGAGGTGGACGCCCGGCTGAAGTGGGCCACCGCCCGCCGGCTGGCCGCCACCACCCCGGCCGACGGCCTCGACGGCGGTGTCACCCAGGCCGGTGAGCTGGTCATCGACGAGCACAGCTACTCGGCGAAGCTGCGCGGCCGCCCGCTCGACCTCACGTACAAGGAGTTCGAGCTGCTCAAGTACCTGGCCCAGCACCCGGGCCGGGTCTTCTCCCGCGCGCAGCTGCTGCAGGAGATCTGGGGCTACGACTACTTCGGTGGCACCCGCACCGTCGACGTCCACGTCCGCCGGCTGCGGGCCAAGCTCGGCACCGAGCACGAGGCGCTGATCGGCACCGTGCGCAACGTCGGCTACAAGCTCGACCAGCAGGTCGCCGACGCGACCGCGGCGGCCGCGCGCGCCGAGGCCGACACCGAGCTGGTCTGAGGCCGCCCTGTCCACTCCTTCCGCGGTCCGGGACGTCGAGCGCCTCGACGCCGCCGACGTCCGCGCCGTGCTCGCGCTGCTGCGCGACGCGGCCGCGGCGGACGGCGTGCGCCCGCTGTCGGAGGAGGCCGAGCTGCGGCTGCAGCACGGCGGCCCGGCCGGTGGGCGGGACGTGCTGGTCCCGGCGGCGGACGGCGGGCCGGCGGGGTACGCCCGGTTCGAGGGCGGCGACGGCACCGGGGACGCCGAGGCCGAGCTGGTCGTGGCCCCCGCGCACCGGCGGCAGGGCGTCGGCCGCACGCTGCTGACCCGGCTCGAGGAGCTCGCCGGCGACCGCCCCCTGCGGGTCTGGGCGCACGGCGACCTGCCCGGCTCGGCCGAGCTGGCGGCCGACGGCTACCAGCGGGCCCGCGTGCTGCTGCAGATGCGCCGGGACCTCGACGGGGTCGACCCGGCTCCGCGTCCGGCCCTGCCCGACGGCGTGCACGTGGAGGCGTTCCGGCCGGGGCGGGACGAGGCCGCCTGGCTGCGGGTCAACGCCCGCGCCTTCGCCACCCACCCGGAGCAGGGCGCCTGGACCGTCGAGGACCTCCGGCTACGCGAGGCCGAGCCCTGGTTCGACCCCGCCGGCTTCTTCCTCGCCTGGCGCGGCGACCCCGCCGCGGGTGGCACCCTGCTGGGCTCGCACTGGACCAAGGTGCACCCACCCGGCGACGAGGGCCCGGACGCGGTCGGCGAGGTGTACGTCCTGGGCATCGACCCCGACGCCCAGGGGCTGGGCCTGGGCCGGGCGCTCACCGACCTCGGGCTGGCGCACCTGCGCGCCCGCGGCCTGGGTCCGGTCCTCCTGTACGTCGACGAGGACAACACCGCCGCGGTGACGCTCTACGAGCGCAGCGGCTTCACCCGGTACGCCGTCGACGTCTCCTGGCGCCGCGCCCGCTAGGACCGGTACGGCGCCGGCCGCGAGCCGCCTCGCCCCCGTTCACCTGCTCGACGTGACGTGGTTCTCACCCCGTCGACCAAGCCTCGATCGGCGTTCACCTCGCGTTCACCGAGCAACCCGGATGCGTCCACCTCGGCTGCCTAGCGTCGGTTCCCGTTGGTCCCCTGCTGCCCGGCGTCGAAACGCGGGCACACGTCGAAAGGCACCGTGTTGAAGCTCAGCACCAGGTCGCGCGCCGTCGCTCTCTCGGCGGCGCTCGCCGGCACCCTCGCGCTCGCCGCGTGTGGCGCCTCCAACGAGGGGAACGCCGGCGACAGCGGCAGCACCGGCGGCTCCACCGAGCTGAGCGGGACCCTCGTGGGCGCCGGCGCCAGCAGCCAGCAGGCCGCCATGCAGGGCTGGACCGCGGGCTACTCCGGCGTGCAGTCCGGCGTCACGGTGAACTACGACCCGGTGGGCTCCGGCGGCGGCCGCGAGCAGTTCATCGCCGGCGGCACCGACTTCGCCGGGTCCGACGCGGCGCTGGACGACGAGGAGCTCGCCGAGGCACAGGAGCGCTGCGCCGGCGGGGAGGTCTTCGAGCTGCCCAACTACATCGCCCCGATCGCGGTGGTCTACAACATCGAGGGCGTCGACCAGCTGAGCCTCTCGCCCGAGACGGTCGCCGGCATCTTCAACCAGCAGATCACGACCTGGAACGACCCGGCGATCGCCGCGGACAACCCCGGCGCCACGCTGCCGGACCTGGCCATCACCCCGGTGAACCGCTCCGACGAGTCGGGCACCACCGAGAACTTCACCGAGTACCTGGCCGCCGCGGCCGCCGCGGCGTGGCCGCACGAGGCGAGCGGTGACTGGCCGGTCGCCGGGGGCGAGGCCGCCCAGGGCACCTCGGGCGTGGTCAGCGCGGTCGGCGGGGGCAACGGCACCATCGGCTACGCCGACCTGTCCCAGGCCGGCGACCTCGGCGTCGCCAGCATCGGCGTCGGCGAGGAGTTCGTGACGCCGACCGCGGAGGCCGCGGCCGCCGTCGTCGAGAACTCCGAGACCCTCTCGGGCCGCGGGCAGTACGACTTCGCCATCGAGCTCGCCCGCGACACCACCGCGTCGGGCAGCTACCCGATCGTGCTGGTCAGCTACCACATCGGCTGCATCCAGTACGACGACCAGGAGAAGGCCGACCTGGTCAAGGACTTCATGGGCTACGTGATCAGCGAGGAGGGTCAGCAGGCGGCGGCCGAGGCCGCCGGATCCGCCCCCATCTCCGACGCGCTGCGCGAGCAGGCCCAGGGTGCGATCGACGCCATCACCGCCGGCTGATCCCAGCCGCACGGGTGACGGCCCGGGACGCCGAGACGGCGCCCGGGCCGTCGCTCCGCCCGGCGACGGGCGACCGCACCGCAGGCCCCAGCCCCGCCCACCCGGCCCACACCCCACGGAGCATCGGTGACCGCCACCAGGACCCCGACCGAACCCGGCGCCGCCAAGCCGGTCCGCCGGCCGGGCGACCGCATCTTCGCCGGTGGCGCCAAGGGCGCCGGCATCCTGATCCTCGTCATCCTCGCCGGTGTCGCGGCGTTCCTGATCGTCGAGGCGCTGCCCGCGCTCAGCGCCCCCAGCGACGACATCCCCGGCGGCGAGGGCCTGGCCGGCTACGTCCTCCCCCTCGTCTTCGGCACCCTGCTGTCCGCGGTGATCGCCCTCGTCGTGGCCACCCCGCTGGCGGTGGCCATCGCCCTCTTCATCACCCACTACGCCCCGCGCCGGCTGGCCCAGGGGCTGGGGTACGTCGTCGACCTGCTGGCCGCGATCCCGAGCATCGTCTACGGCTTCTGGGGCATCGCCTGGCTCGCGCCGAAGCTGGTGCCCTTCTACCAGTGGCTGGAGGCCAACCTCGGGTTCATCCCGCTGTTCGCCGGTCCGACGTCCTCCACCGGCCGGACGATGCTCACCGCCGGCATGGTCCTGGCCATCATGATCCTGCCGATCATCAGCGCCATCTCCCGCGAGGTCTTCCTCCAGGTGCCCACGCTGCACAAGGAGGCCGCGCTCGCGCTGGGGGCCACCCGCTGGGAGATGGTGAAGATGGCCGTCCTCCCCTACGGCAAGTCGGGGATCATCGGCGGCGCGATGCTCGGGCTCGGCCGGGCCCTCGGCGAGACGATGGCCGTGGCGCTGGTCCTCTCGGTCTCCGGTGGCATCACGTTCAACCTGATCAGCAGCGGGAACCCCTCGACGGTCGCCGCCAACATCGCGCTCGAGTTCCCGGAGTCCAGCGGGATCGACGTGAACACCCTCATCGCCAGCGGGCTGGCGCTGTTCGTGATCACCCTGGCCGTCAACATGCTCGCCCGCTGGATCGTCAACCGCCGGGCCGACTTCTCCGGAGCCAACTGATGAGCCTCCAGACGACCGCGACCCCGACCGGCGCGTCGGCGGACGACGTCGCGGGGGCGCGCTCCCGGCGCCGGCTCCCGCAGTGGGCCCCGGTGGCGGCCTTCCTCGCCGCGGCCGTCGTGGCGGTCCTGCTCGAACTGCTCGGTGACTTCAACATCGCCCTGGTCGTCATCTACACGGTCGTCCTCGGCACGGTGGCCGCCTACGTCCTCTCCCGGGTCGTGGAGGGCCGGCGCAAGGCGACCGACCGACTGGTGACCTGCCTGGTCGTGAGCGCCTTCGGCATCGCGGTGGTGCCCCTGGTCGCCCTGGTGTGGACGGTCGTCGGCCGCGGCATCGAGCGGCTGGACGGCGAGTTCTTCGGCTCCTCTCTCGTCGGCATCGTCGGCGAGGGCGGCGGCGCCTACCACGCGATCATGGGCACGCTGATCATCACCGTCCTCACGACGCTGATCTCGGTCCCGATCGGGCTGATGACCGCCATCTACCTCGTCGAGTACGGCCGCGGCCGGCTCAAGCGGTCGATCACCTTCCTGGTCGACGTCATGACCGGCATCCCGTCGATCGTGGCCGGCCTGTTCGCCTACGCGCTGTTCGCGCTGTTCTTCGGCCCCGGAATCCGGCTGGGCATCATGGGCGCGGTCGCCCTGTCGGTGCTGATGATCCCGGTCGTCGTCCGCTCGGCCGAGGAGGTCCTCAAGCTCGTCCCCAACGAGCTCCGCGAGGCCGCCTACGCCCTCGGCGTGCCCAAGTGGCGGACGATCGTCAAGGTCGTCATCCCGACCGCCATCGCCGGCCTGGGCACCGGCGTGACGCTGGCCATCGCCCGCGTCGTCGGCGAGACCGCGCCGCTGCTCATCACCGTCGGCATCACGAACGGCACGAACCTCGACCCGTTCGACTCCCGGATGGCCAGCCTCCCGGTCTACGCCTACTACCAGCTCACGCAGCCGGGTGTCCCGCCGGAGTTCGCCATCGACCGCGCCTGGACGGCGGCGCTGCTCCTCATCATGCTGGTCATGGGCCTCAACGTGGTCGCCCGACTGATCAGTCGCTTCTTCGCTCCCAAGACCGGCCGCTGACCGGGTCAGCACCGACCAACGAAGGGACCACAGCGTGGCCAAGCGCATCGACGTCTCCGACCTCGACATCTACTACGGCACCTTCCTCGCCGTCGAGGGCGTCAACGTCTCCATCGAGCCGCGGAGCATCACCGCGCTGATCGGACCGTCGGGCTGCGGGAAGTCGACGTTCCTGCGCTCGCTGAACCGGATGCACGAGGTCATCCCGGGCGCCCGCGTGGAGGGGAAGGTCGTCATGGACGGCCAGGACCTGTACGGCGCGGACGCCGACCCCGTCGACGTCCGCCGGCAGATCGGCATGGTGTTCCAGCGGCCCAACCCGTTCCCGACGATGTCGATCTACGACAACGTCGCCGCGGGCGTGCGGCTCAACAGCCGCAAGATGAAGAAGGCCGACCTCGACGACCTCGTCGAGCGCTCCCTCAAGGGCGCCAACCTCTGGAACGAGGTGAAGGACCGCCTCGACCGTCCGGGGTCGAGCCTGTCCGGCGGTCAGCAGCAGCGGCTGTGCATCGCCCGGGCCATCGCCGTCGAGCCCGACGTGCTGCTGATGGACGAGCCGTGCTCGGCCCTGGACCCGATCTCCACGCTGGCGATCGAGGACCTGATGATCGAGCTGAAGGAGCGGTTCACCATCGTGATCGTCACCCACAACATGCAGCAGGCCGCGCGGGTGAGCGAGCAGACCGGCTTCTTCAACCTCAACGGCGTCGGCCAGCCGGGCCGGCTCATCGAGTTCAACCCGACGGGGAAGATCTTCAGCAACCCCGACCAGAAGGCGACCGAGGACTACATCTCCGGCCGCTTCGGCTGATCGGCGGCGCAGGGGGTCGTCGCGCGGGAGCGCGGCGGCCCTACGCGCAGCTGGCCGGCGGCGCGGCCGCCGGCTCGGCGGGCGCCGCGGGGGTGTCGGGGGCGGGCTCCGGGCTGGGCGCCGCCGCGGCAGGGGCGACCTCGACCGGGACCACGGTGGTGTAGCCGGGCCCGATCACCAGCTGCACCGCGCCACCGGTGGAGTCACTCGGCTGCAGCACGGCCCCGGGGACGGCGGCGGCGACGGTGCGCGCCGCCTCCTCCGCACCCGGCCCGTAGCGGACGACGGTCTGGTTGACCGTGCCCAGCTCGTTGCCCACCTGGCCCACGCCGAAGCCCTGGCCGCGCAGGAGCTCGGCGACCGTGGCGGCCAGCCCGCTGGTGGCGGTGCCGTTGAGGACGTCGACCGTGACCGCGCCGGGGGCGACGCTCAGCGGCTGGGCGGCCGGCTCGGTGGGGGGCTGCTCGGCGGTCGGTGCGGCCGGCGCCGCGGCCTCGGCCGCCGGCTGCTCCGCGGGCGCTGCCTCGGGCAACCGGCCCTCGTCGATGACCTGGTCGAACAGCGCGCGGGTGCCGGCCGAGTCGAGCACCACGAAGGCCCGGTCGCTGCCCGCCGGCACGTAACCGACCTGCGCGACCGGCAGGCCGGTGCGCTGCACCTGGTCGCCGCCGAGGTCGCCGAGGGTGCCGGCCAGGGTGCGCAGGTCGCCGAGGCTGGTGCCCTCGTCGACGGTGAGCGCGTCGGAGGCGCGGCCGAGGAACGTCGTCAGGGTCACCGGGTTGCCGACCGTCCCCCACGACATCGCCGTCCGCAGGGTGGAGGTCAGCAGCACCTGCGCGCGCTCGGACGCCGCGGCCCCGGTGACGTCGGAGCCGGCGTCGCCCGGGGAGAGGTAGGCCGTCGCCTGCTCCCCGGTCAGCCGGCTCTCCCCCGCCGGGAGCGGGCTGGACGAGGCGGCCACCGCGTCGGAGACCGTGGGCAGGCAGACGCCGATCCCGCCGAGGGCGTCGACCATGCCCGGCAGCCGGCCGAGGTCGACGCCGAGGTAGTGGTCGATCCGGAGGCCCGAGACCTGCTGGACGGCGCGGACCATGCACGACGGGCCGCCCTCGAGCAGCGACGCGGCGAACGCCTCGGTGACCGGCTCCCGCACCTCGCCGTCGGCGTCGGCACAGGCCGGGGTGTCGACGAGCGCGGTCGGCGGGATGCTCACCAGGACCGCGTGCTCCTCGTCGGGGCTGACGTGCGCCAGCAGGGTGGCCACTCCCGCGGGGCCCTCCTGACCGGGTAGACCGGTGCCGACCACCAGGTAGGTGACCGCGCCCTCCTGCAGCCGGGGCGCCAGCACCTCGGCGCCCTGCGGGGCGAGGGCCTCGACCCGGCGGATGCCCTGGTCGGCGTAGAAGTACAGGCCCAGGTGGTAGGCGACGACGATGCCCACCAGCGTGAGCACGGCGAGCCCGGCCCGGATCAGCCGGCGCCGGCCGGGGCTGCGGGCAGCACGCCGGGCCGCACGGCGCTCGCGGGGTCCGGGCGGGGTCAGCCGGGTGGCGCCGGCGTTGGGGACGTCGCGGCCCGGGATGGGCGGCAGCGGGCTGATCGGCCGGGACGGCCGGTAGCCGGGGCGGTCCTCCAGCGGCGGGAACAGCGGCACCGAGGGGCGCGCGGCCGGCGGGACGGGGGGCAGCCCGCCACGCGACTGCTGGGCCGGGGACGACGGGATGTCGCGGTCGGCGCCGGGCACGGGCGGCAGCCCGCGCTGGGTCCCCGGGGACGGGTCGACCGGCGGCGCCTCCTCGGGGAGACCGCGGACCTCGTCCCGCGCCTCGTCGCGGGGCGCGCGGGCCTCGTCGCGGGGCGCGCGGGCCTCGTCGCCGGGGACCGGCGGCAGGCCGCGCCGGTGCGCGGGGGGCTGCTCACCCGGGGCCAGCGGCAGGGGGATCTCGCCGGTGCGCGCGGCACGACGGCGGCCGACCTCACCGCCCTGGCGGGCGATCAGCTGCTCGACGGTGATCGGCTCGCGGCCCGGCGTCCCGGTTGCCGGTGGCTGCGGAGCCGGCCGGCGCCGGCCCCGGAACCGCCCGGGCGCGCGGCCGTCGCCCGCGTCGTCGCGCGTCCGCTTGTCCCCCACCGGTGTCGACTTCCCATCGTCGTACCCATGTCGCCATGGCCCCGTGCCGTCGGCTCCGCACGGGCGCAGGCGACGATGCCCGCGCGCGGTCGCGGCAGCTCTCCACGATACGGGCGGATCGGCGCCAGCCCCGCCGACGCGCGGAGATCGAGGGGCGGTACGCCGTACGCGGCCGTAGCGTCCCCCGGGTGAGGTTGCCGTTCGTGCCCGGCCCGTCCGACGTGATCGCCGCGGTGGAGGGCCTCCGCGACGGCGTCTCCGAGGCGCTCGCGCTGGTCCCGCGGGTCGTCGCCGTCGTGGGCCGCGTGGAGACGCTGCTGGACCGGGTCGGCGGGGTGGTGGACCGGGTCGACAGCATCGTCGACCGGGCCGACGAGGCCATCACCGCGGTGGGGCAGACCCGGCAGCGAGCCGACGAGGCGATCGCCGCGGTGGGGCAGACCCGGCAGCGAGCCGACGCCGCCATCGCCGCCGTCGGGCAGACCCGGCAGCGAGCCGACGAAGCGATCACCGCCGTCGGGCAGACCCGGCAGCGAGCCGACGCCGCCATCGCCGCCGTCGGGCAGACCCAGCAGCGAGCCGACGCCGCCATCGCCGCCGTCGGAGAAACCCGGCAGCGAGCCGACGAAGCGATCACCGCCGTCGAACAGACCCAGCAGCGAGCCGACGCCGCCATCGCCGCCGTCGGAGAAACCCGGCAACGAGCCGACGCCGCCATCACCGCCGTCGAACAGACCCAGCACAAAGCCGACGCCGCCATCACCGCCGTCGGAGAAACCCAGCAGAAGGCGGACGAGGCGATTGCCGCCACGGGCAGCACGATCGGTCGCGCCGACAGCGCGGTGACCGCCGCCGAGGGGCTGCTGGGTCGCATGGACCCGCTGGTCGACGTCTTCCAGGACCCGCTGCTCGCGCTGGCCCCGGCGGTCCGCCGCCTGGCGGCGAGCATCGACGCCAACGAGGTGGAGGCCGTCGTGACCTTCATCGACCGGCTGCCGCAGCTGATGACCCACCTGGACGAGGACATCATCCCCGTCCTGGGGTCCATGGGGAACGTGGGCGACGACGTGCACGACCTGCTCGACACGATGCAGGACCTGCGGCACGTGGTGAAGGGCTTCCCGGGGTCGCGGTTGTTCCGCCGTCGCGGCGCGGAGGAGATCGCGGAGGACGAGGAGCGCGACGCGGTCGCGGAGCTCGTGGCCGGAGACGGTCAGGAGCCGGAACACGCCGGCTCCTGACCGCGGCGGCTCAGGTCTCGGTCGGGTAGCCGAGGGCCCGGACGACGTCTCCGACCCGCTCGTAGGTGTCCCCCTCCGGCAGCCGGCGCAGCTCGTCGACCACCGCGTCCGGGGCGCGGTGGTCGAGGGCCGCCTCGACCAGGCCGGGGCCGGTGTTCGGGAAGTCGGCCCGGTCCAGCCAGCGGGCCAGCTCCGCCCGGGCGACGACCGCGTCGGCGTCCATGCCGACCGGGGTGCCCCCGACGAGGGTCCCTGACGGGTCGGCCGTCAGGTCGGGGTCGCCCTCGGCGACCGGCTCGACCTCACGCCACTCCTCGGCACGGGTCGCGTGCTGTCCCTTGAGCATGCCCTGGATCTCGTGCTCGAGCTCCTCGTCCACCCGGGGGCTGTGCTTGGTGCTGCGTGCCGCCGTGCCGGCGAACTGGTCTCCGGTCTCGCTCACGTTCGCGTTCCTCCTGGTCCGTTCGTCACTTCTCGTGCAGGGCGCCGGGCTTGTGCACCGCCGTCTTGCCGCTCTTGTCGCTCTCGACCTCGTACTGCGGGTCGTCCCGGCTCGCCTTCACCTTCCGGCCCGAGGCCTCGGTCTCCTCGGTGATCGTGCGGACGACGGTCCCCTCCACCCGCTTGCCGTGGCTGTTCCAGGTGACGTGGTCGCCCTTGCTGAACTCGTCTGCCATCCGTCGCCTCCGGGCGCTCGACGCTGTCCCCCTGCCCCTGCCCCTCCGGCGCCCGCGACACACATCACCCGTTCGGACCGACGGATCACCCGTGCGGGCGCTGGCATCCGTGCGGGTGTCACGTAGCGTTGTCGTCGACGGAAGAGGCCGCGACGTCCGCCCTGCTGAGGGTGGGGAGACCGGTCACCCACAGTGACGTGGACCCGTCCTCGATCGCCGGCCCGGTCGACTCCATTCCCCCGGGGTCGGCCGGGTCGGCCCGTTCTAGGCTGGGGCACCGTGATCGCCCCCGACGCCACCCGACCGGTCGACGTCCTCACGGTCGCGTCGGTCGCCCACGTCACCCCCTCCGTGCGCCGGGTCCTGCTCTCCGGCACGCCCGCGGCCGTCGCGGCCGCCGGGCCCACCGTGTCGCTGCTCGTGCCGCGCGTGGGTGACCCGGCGCCGCACTGGCCGGCGGTGGCCCGGGACGGCCGGATCGTCTGGCCGGCCGGCTCGCACGGGGTGAGCCTGCGCAGCTACACCGCCCGCCGGCAGGATCCCGACCGAGGCGAGGTGGAGATCGACTTCGTACTGCACGGGGACGGCCCGGCCGCGGCCTGGGCCGCGGCCGCGGCGCCCGGCTCGGTGGTCGCCGTCGCGGGCGGCGGTCCGCTGGGTGAGCGGCCGGCCGGGTGGCTGCTGCTCGCCGGCGACGAGACCGCCCTACCGGCGATCACTCGGATCCTGGCCGAGGCGGCGCCCGCGACCCGCGGAGTCGCGCTGGTGGAGGTGGCGGAGGTCGCCGAGGAGCAGCCCCTGCCGGCGCCGGAGGGCGTCGAGGTCCGCTGGCTGCACCGTCTCGGCACCCCGCCCGGGGAGAGCACGCTGCTGGCCGACGCGGTCGCCGCGCTCGAGCGGCCCGACGGCGAGGACCTGTTCGCCTGGGTCGCGGCCGAGTCCGCCACCGTCCGCACGGTGCGGGGGGACCTGCGCGGGCGGTGGGGCCTCGGGCGGGCGCAGCACCACGCGATCGGCTACTGGCGGCGCGGCCGCGCCATGTCCCCCGCCGGTTGAGGCCGGTGGGCGTCCAGACTCCTCACAGGGAACCCGCAGCGCCGGTCCAGCCACGCGGCGCACTCTGATCCCATGACCATGGCTGCACGTGCGACAGGAGGTGCTGTGGCCGGCACGCGTAACGGGGCCACCGCGCCCGAGGCCCGCCTCCTGGTGGTGGACGACGAACCCAACATCCGGGAGCTGCTCTCGGCCAGTCTCCGCTACGCCGGCTTCGAGGTGGCCACCGCCGCCGATGGGCAGCAGGCGCTGGCCATGGCCGCGAGCTTCCGGCCCGACCTGCTGGTCCTCGACGTGATGATGCCCGGCCTCGACGGCTTCGGCGTCGTCCGCCGGATGCGCGAGAGCGGCCGGCACACGCCCGTGCTGTTCCTCACCGCCCGGGACGCCGCCGAGGACAAGGTCTCCGGCCTGACACTGGGCGGCGACGACTACGTGACCAAGCCGTTCAGCCTGGACGAGGTGCTGGCCCGCATCCGGGCGGTGCTGCGTCGCAGCAGTGGCCCCCAGCGCGCGGCCGACGCGCCGCGGCTGTCCTTCGCCGACATCGAGCTCGACGAGGAGTCGCACGAGGTCGTGAAGGCGGGCCAGGTGGTCAGCCTCTCCCCGACCGAGTTCAAGCTGCTGCGCTACCTCATGGCCAACGCCGGGCGCGTGCTGTCGAAGGCGCAGATCCTGGACCACGTGTGGAACTACGACTTCAACGGCGAGGCGAACGTCGTCGAGTCCTACATCTCCTACCTGCGCCGCAAGGTCGACACCACCGAGCCGCGGCTGCTGCACACCATCCGTGGCGTGGGCTACACCCTGCGGCTGCCGCGCGGAACGTGAGCGGACAGGGGCGTGAGCATCGCAGCGAGCGCCAGCGAGCGAGGAGCGGAGCGCCCCACGGGAGCGAACCGGTGACAACGTGAGCGGACAGGGGCGTGAGCATCGCAGCGAGCGCCAGCGAGCGAGGAGCGGAGCGCCCCACGGGAGCGAACCGGTGACAACGTGAGCGGACAGGGGCGTGAGCATCGCAGCGAGCGCCAGCGAGCGAGGAGCGGAGCGCCCCGCCGCAGTGACACGGTGACGACGTGACGTCCGCCCCGCCGTCGGTGCGCCCGGGCCCGCGGGTCCCGCTGCGCGTCACCCTCGTCGCCCTCCTCGTCGTCCTCGTCGCGCTGGCCCTGCTCGCCACCGGGCTCGCGGCGACGTCGCTGCTGCGGGGCTACCTGACCTCGCAGCAGGACGGGCAGCTGCGCCAGGGCGCGCTGAACGTGCGGGAGGACGCCTGGCGGGTGCTTGACGACTGCACGTCCGCGGATGCGGGGTACCCCTCGAGGGAGTACCTGGGCTGCCTCCCACCCAGCGCCGACCACCTGGTCCTGGTGGCGGGCCCGGTGGACGACCCGGGACGGCGGCCCGACCTCGACCACCTCGACCACCTCGCCGAACGGGTCGACGACGCGGGCCCCGGTGGCGTGCGGATGTTCACCGTGCCCGCGGCGGACGGCCACACCTCGTGGCGGATGGCCGCCGTCGAGCTGCCCGAGGGCTGGACCGCCCTCATCGGCACCGACCTCGGGGGCGACGAGCGGCTCATCGGCCGGCTCGTGAGCATCGAGGTGGTCGTCGGGTTGATCGTGCTGACCCTGCTCGGCGCGGCCGGCTACGTCGTCGTCCGCAACAGCCTGCGCCCCCTCACCGAGGTGGAGCGCACCGCGATGGCCATCGCGGCCGGCGACCTGTCCCAGCGCGTGCCGGAGGGCGACGAGCGGACCGAGGTCGGCCGCCTGACCACGGCGCTCAACGGGATGCTCTCCCGCATCGAGCAGTCGTTCCGCGCGCAGCAGGCCTCGGAGGAGCAGGCCCGAGCCTCGGAGGGCCGGATGCGCCGGTTCGTCGCCGACGCCAGCCACGAGCTGCGCACCCCGCTGACCTCCATCCGCGGCTTCGCCGAGCTCTACCGGCAGGGCGCGGTGAGCAACCCCGAGGACACCCGCCGGCTCATGGAGCGGATCGAGTCCGAGGGCGCCCGCATGGGGCTGCTCGTCGAGGACCTGCTGCAGCTGGCCCGGCTGGACCAGCAGCGCCCCCTGACCATCACCCCCGTCGACCTCGCCGAGGTGGCCGGCGACGCCGTCCACGACGCGCGGGCGCTGCAGCCGGACCGGCCGCTCAGCCTGCACCTCGACGAGGCGCTCAGCGAGGTGCCGGTCGTGCTGGGCGACGAGGCCCGGCTGCGTCAGGTGGTCGGCAACCTGGTCACCAACGCGCTCGTGCACACCCCGCCCACCGCCGCGGTCACCGTCCGCCTCTCCGACGAGCCACCGGCCGGGGACGGCGGGGCCGACGACGGCGGGGTGGTCGTGCTGCAGGTGGCCGACGAGGGGCCGGGGATGGCACCGGAGGACGCCGCCCGGGTGTTCGAGCGCTTCTACCGCGTCGACGCCTCGCGGTCCCGCGCCGAAGGCGGCACCGGCCTGGGCCTGGCGATCGTCTCCGCGCTGGTCGCGGCGCACGGCGGCACCATCCACCTCGACACCGCGGCCGGCCAGGGGGCGACCTTCACCGTGCGGCTGCCCCGTTCGGGCCCGGCCCCGGCGGCGACCCCGGCGGTCGACGGGGCCGAGGCCTGAGCGGACCACCGCGCTGGTTACCGTCCCGGCGTGCACACCGACGAGGGCGGGCAGCCCTACGACGCCGACCTGATGGCCGCGGTCGCTGAGCTCGGCGGCGCCCTCCGGGACCTCGTCGACGCCTCCGTGCGCACCACCGTCCCGGCCGGGGAGCTGCGCGCGGCCGCCGCCGAGGCGCGGGCCGCGACCACCAGGCTGGCCGCGGGCCGGCGTCCGCCGACCCAACTGCCGGTCCTCGACGACCCGCTGGTCTTCCGCCGGGTCTACAACCCGGTGAGCGGCGTCGGGAGCGCCCTGGCGCCGCCGCTGGTCATCCGGCGGACGGCGGACGGCGTGGCCGCCGAGGCCACCTTGGGGATGGCCTACGAGGGCCCGCCCGGGTACGTGCACGGGGGCATCAGCAGCCTGCTCATGGACCAGCTGCTCGGCTCGGCCGCCATCGCCGCCGGCCTGTGGGGCATGACCGTCCACCTGGAGCTGGACTACCGTCGCCCGGTGCCCCTGTCCACCCCCCTGCTGCTGCGCTCCCGCGTCACCGAGGCGGCCGGCCGCCGGTGCGTCGTCACCGGTGAGATCGCGACCGCCCAGGCCCCCGACCGGACGCTGGTGACCGCCCGGGGGGTGTTCGTCATGCCCCGCGAGGAGCTGCACGCCGACTACTTCGGGTCGATCACCGACGCCTCCGGCCGGCCGGCCCCGCCGGGACGGCCGACCGACGCCACGGCCCTGTCGGACCAGCCGTGAGGGACGTCGAGGTCGCCGCGGAGACCGCCCGCGCCGCCGCGGCGGCGCTCCTGCGGCTGCGCGCCGAGGGGCAGCTCACCGGGCGCCCGCTCGGCGACGCGGGGGACGCCGCCGCGCAGGCCGCGATCAGCGGGCTGCTCGCGGAACGATGCCCCGACGACGCCGTGTTCAGCGAGGAGGCGGTCGACGACCCGGCCCGCCTGACCGCCGAGCGGGTGTGGATCGTCGACCCGCTCGACGGCACCCGGGAGTACGGCGAGGACCGGCCGGACTGGGCGGTGCACGTGGCGCTGTGGTCCGGCGGTGAGCTCACCGCGGCCGCCGTGGCGCTGCCGGCGCTGGGCGAGGTCCTGGTCACCGACCCGGCGCCGGACGTGCCAGCCCCGGGGGGCGGACGGCTGCGGATCGCGGTGAGCCGCACCCGCCCGCCCGCGGTCGCCGACACCGCCGCGGCCGCGCTGGACGCAGACCTGGTGCCGATGGGATCGGCCGGCTACAAGGTGACCGCCGTGACCCGGGGCGAGGTGGACGCCTACGTGCACGCCGGCGGCATGTACCAGTGGGACTCGGCCGCACCGGTCGCCGTCGCCCGGGCCGCCGGGCTGACCGCCGTCCGGCTGGACGGCTCCCCGCTGCGCTACAACGACCCCGACCCGTACCTGCCCGACCTGCTGGTCTGCCGCCCGGAGCTCGCCGAGCAGCTGCTGGACGCCGTCCGCCCGGGTGGGTGAGTCGGGGGTCACACGCGAGCGCGCGGGGCGATGGCGGACACTGGAGGGGAATTCCCCCCGGACCGGTGCGGTTGGTGCTGGTTCGAGCCCCGCCCCCCGACGCTCTGGAGTCATGCCACGTGAGCGAGCTCGCGAGCTCACCGATGAGCGCAGCACCCCTGGGCACGCGCCCGACGAGCGTCAGCGAGGAGGACGCGTGAGCGAGCTCGCGAGCTCACCGATGAGCGCAGCACCCCTGGGCACGCGCCCGACGAGCGTCAGCGAGGAGGACGCGTGAGCGAGCTCGCGAGCTCACCGATGAGCGCAGCACCCCTGGGCACGCGCCCGACGAGCGTCAGCGAGGAGGACGCGTGACCACTCCCGACTACCGGCTCTCCCAGTTGGAGACACTGGAGGCCGAGTCCATCCACGTGATCCGTGAGGTGGCCGCCGAGCTGGAGCGACCGGTCCTGCTCTTCTCCGGCGGCAAGGACTCGATCGTGATGCTGGAGCTGGCCCGCAAGGCCTTCGCGCCGGCCCGCATCCCGTTCCCGGTGATGCACGTCGACACCGGGCTGAACTTCCCCGACGTGCTGGAGTTCCGCGACAAGCGGGTCGCCGAGTTGGGCGTGGAGCTGATCGTCGCCTCGGTGCCCGACGCGATCGCGGCCGGCACGGTCAAGGAGGAGCCCAACGGCTCCCGCAACCGCATCCAGACCCCGGTGCTGCTCGACGCGGTCGAGGAGCACGGCTTCACCGCGCTGTTCGGGGGCGCCCGCCGCGACGAGGACAAGGCGCGGGCCAAGGAGCGGGTGTTCTCCTTCCGCGACGAGTTCGGCCAGTGGGATCCGAAGAACCAGCGGCCCGAGCTCTGGGACATCTACAACGGCCGGATCCACCTCGGCGAGTCGATCCGGGTGTTCCCGCTGTCGAACTGGACCGAGCTGGACATCTGGCAGTACATCGCCCGTGAGCAGATCGCCATCCCCGCGCTGTACCTCGCGCAGGAGCGGGAGGTCGTGGAGCGGCAGGGGATGCTCTACGCGGTCAACGAGTTCATCCGGCCCCGCGACGGCGAGCAGCCGTTCTCCGCGGTCGTCCGCTACCGCACCGTGGGCGACGCGAACCTGACCGCGGCCGTGCGGTCGGAGGCGACCACGGTCGAGGAGGTCATCGCCGAGATCGCGGTGACCCGGATGACCGAGCGCGGCGCGACCCGCGGCGACGACAAGGTCAGCGACGCCGCCATGGAGGACCGGAAGAAGGAGGGCTACTTCTGATGGCCGCGCAGTCGGACACCACCCTGCCCCTGGACGAGGACGGCGCCGTCGACCTCCACTCGCCCGTCGCCGAGCACGCCGCGGAGCTCGCCACCGCGCGCAAGGACATCCTGCGCATCGCGACCGCCGGGTCGGTGGACGACGGCAAGAGCACGCTGATCGGCCGGCTGCTCTACGACAGCAAGGCGATCTTCGAGGACCAGTACGAGGCGGTGGCCCGCGCCAGCAAGGGCGACTTCGTCGACCTCGCGCTGCTCACCGACGGCCTGCGCGCCGAGCGCGAGCAGGGCATCACCATCGACGTCGCCTACCGGTACTTCTCCACGCCGCGGCGCACGTTCATCCTGGCCGACACCCCCGGCCACGTGCAGTACACGCGGAACATGGTCACCGGCGCCTCGACCGCGGATCTGGCCATCGTGCTCGTCGACGCCCGCAAGGGGATGCTCGAGCAGAGCCGCCGGCACGCCTTCCTCGCCTCGCTGCTTCGGGTGCCGCACCTGGTGGTCGCGGTCAACAAGATGGACCTCGTCGACTGGTCGGAGTCGGTCTTCGACGCCATCGCCGACGAGTTCAGCGCCTTCGCCGCGAAGCTGAGCGTCCCCGACCTGACCGTCGTCCCGATCTCCGCCCTGCACGGCGACAACGTCGTCAAGCACTCCCCGAACACGCCCTGGTACGAGGGCCCGACGCTGCTGCACCACCTCGAGCACGTGCACGTGGCCAGCGACCGCAACCTCACCGACGTCCGCTTCCCGGTGCAGTACGTGATCCGGCCGCAGTCCGACGCGTACCACGACTACCGCGGCTACGCGGGCACCGTCGCCAGCGGCGTTCTGAAGCCGGGCGACGAGGTCCAGGTGCTGCCCAGCGGCCTGACGACGACGATCGCCGCGATCGACGGCCCCCGCGGTCCGCTCGACGAGGCGTTCGCGCCCATGGCGGTGACCGTGCGGCTGACCGACGACCTCGACATCTCGCGAGGCGACCTGATCTGCCGCCCGGAGAACTCCCCGCACGTCACCCAGGACCTCGACGCGCTGGTCTGTTGGATGGCCGAGGAGCCGCTGCGCCCGCGTCAGCGGATCGCGGTCAAGCACACGACCCGCAGCGTCCGGGCGATGGTCAAGGAGCTGGCCTACCGGCTCGACGTGAACTCCCTGCACCGCGACCGCGAGGCGACCGAGCTCGGGCTCAACGACATCGGCCGGGTGCGGCTGCGCACCACCCAGCCGCTGTTCGTGGACGACTACGTGCGCAACCGGGTCACCGGGCGGTTCATCCTGGTCGACGAGGCCACCAACGCCACCGTCGGCGCCGGGATGCTCACCCCCGCCGGCTAGGTCCCACCCCACGACGACCGACGCCGGGATCCCGTGGGGCTCCCGGCGTCGGTCGTTCAGCGGTTCAGGCGGCGGCTGCGGCTCCGCCGGCCGCCTTCTCCAGCGCCCGCCGGGTGAGCAGCCGGGCGAGGTGCCGGCGGTACTCCTGGTCGGCGTGCATGTCCGCGCCCGGCGAGGTGCCCTCGTCGGCCAGCGCCGCGGCCTCCTCGACGGAGGCGCCCCGCGCGAGGGCCTCCTCCGTCGCGGTGGCCCGCACGACCGTCCCGGCCATGTTGGCCAGCGCCACCCGGCCGTCCACCGCGGCGGCGGCGACGATCGGCCAGTCGTTGGCCCGGCGGGTGAACTTCTCGTAGGCCCAGCCGGCCGACCCGGTGCGCGGCACGCGGACCTCGACGATCAGCTCGTCCTCGGCCAGCGCCGTCTCGAAGAAGCCCTGCCAGAACTCGGTCAGCGGGATGCTCCGGCGCCCGTTCGGGCCCTGCGCGACCACGGTGCCGCCCAGCGCGAGCAGCGCCGTGGGCAGGTCGGACGCCGGGTCGCTGTGCGCGACCGTGCCGCCGATCGTGCCGCGGTGGCGCACCTGCGGGTCGCCGACCTGGCTGGCGGTGTACGGCAGGATCGGCACCTCGGCCTTCGCGACCTCGTCCTTCTCCAGCTCGTGGTGCCGGGTGCCCGCGCCGATGGCCACCTCGTCGCCGTCGACCCGGACGTAGGACAGCCCCGGGATCCGGCTGATGTCGATGACCACTGCGGGCATGGCCAGCCGCAGCTTCATGATCGGCAGCAGCGAGTGCCCGCCGGCCATGACCTTGGCCTCGTCCCCGTGCTCGACGAGGGCCGCGATCGCCTCCTCGACCGACGTCGCCCGCACGTACTCGAACGGCCCCGGGATCATCGCGCGACCTCCTGCGACTGCGGCACCTGACCGGCGGCGGGGCCGGCCTGGGCAGCGGACCGGACGGCGCGGACGATGTTGTGGTAGCCGGTGCACCGGCAGAGGTTGCCCTCCAGCCCCTCACGGACCTCGCGGTCGCTGGGGTCGGGGTTGTCGGCCAGCACGCCGATCGCGGCCATGACCATGCCCGGCGTGCAGAACCCGCACTGCAGGCCGTGCTCCTCGCGGAACGCCTTCTGCATGGGGTGCAGCTCGCCGTCCGGCCCGGCCAGGCCCTCCATGGTCGTCACCGAGGCGCCCTCGGACTGCACCGCCAGCACCGTGCACGACTTGACGGTCAGGCCGTCGACGACGACGGTGCACGCCCCGCACGAGGTGGTGTCGCAGCCGATGTTGGTGGCCTTCAGCCCGCAGACGTCGCGGAGGTAGTGCGCCAGCAGCAGCCGGGGTTCCACCTCGTCCGTGCGCTGCTGGCCGTTGACGGTCATCGAGACCTTCATGCGTTGCTGCCTCCCTGCTGGGCCTGCTGGATGGCCCGCCACACCTTCATGGGCGTGGTGGGCATGTCGATGTGCCGGACGCCGAGGTGCGAGACGGCGTCGATGACGGCGTTGTGGACGGCCGGGGTGGAACCGATCGTCCCCGCCTCGCCGATCCCCTTGGCACCGAGGGGGTTGATCGGCGTGGGCGTGGCCATGTCGACCAGCTCGAAGCTGGGCAGCTCGGTCGCCGAGACGAACGGGTAGTCGGCCAGCGTCGAGGTCTGCGGGTTGCCGTCGGAGTCGTAGAGGACCTCCTCCAGCAGCGCCTGCGCCACGCCCTGGGCGAAGCCGCCGTGCCGCTGCCCCTCGGCCAGCAGCGGGTTGACGATGATGCCCGCGTCGTCGACGGCCACCAGCCGCTGCAGCTCGGCCTTGCCGGACTCGGTGTCGACCTCCACCACGGCCACGTGCGCGCCGAAGGGGAAGGTCGGGGCGGCCGCCTCGAAGCGGGTCTGGACGACCAGGGGCTCCCGCTCGGCGAGCTGGGCGAAGGTGATGCCGGAGCCCGGGGTGCCCCGCACCGCCAGGCCGGCGGAGGTGAGGTCGACCTCGAGGTCGGCCGCGTCGGCCTCCAGCTGCTCGGCGGCGCGCTGGCGGGCCAGCTCGACGAGCTCGGTCGCCGCCTGGTGCACCGCGGCACCGCCCTGCTGGAGGCTGCGCGATCCCATCGTGCCGCCGCCGCGCGGGATGCGGTCGGTGTCGCCGTGCAGCACGGTGATCTTCTCGACCGGGATGCCGAGCTGGTCACTGGCGAGCATCGCCCACGCCGTCGCGTGGCCCTGGCCGTGCGGCGAGGTGCCGGTGAGCACGGTCGCCGTCCCGTCGGCGTGCACCTCGAGCTCCGCGGACTCCGCGGCGCCCAGGCCGGTGTCGGCCCCGGTGATCTCCACGTACACCGACAGCCCGATGCCCAGCTGCTTGACGTCGCCGCTCTCCCGGCGCCGAGCCTGCTCGGCCCGCAGCTCCTGGTACCCGGCCGCCTCCAGCGCCTTGTCCAGCGCCGCGACGTACTCGCCGGAGTCGTAGGTGGCGCCCGACGCGGTCGTGTGCGGCTCGTGGAAGGACGGGATCAGGTTCTTCCGGCGAACCTCGGCCGGGTCCATCCCGATCTCGGCGGCGAACAGGTCGATCCCCCGCTCCACCGCGGCCGTCGCCTCGGGGCGGCCGGCTCCTCGGTAGGCCCCGATCGAGGTGGTGTTGGTGGCCAGCGCCCGGGCCTGCGCGTGCACCTTCGGGAAGGCGTAGACGGCCGAGGCCATCATCATCGTCAGGGTCGGCAGGACGATCCCGACCCGCGGGTAGGCGCCGCAGTCCTGGTCGACGACCAGGCCGTAGGCCTCGATGGTGCCGTCACGGCGGCCGCCGACGGTGACCACCTGGTCCTGGCCGCGGCCGTGCAGCATGCCGAGCAGGTTCTCCGAGCGGTTCTCCGTCCAGCGCACCGGGCGCCCGGACTTCTGCGCCAGCCAGGCGACGAACGCGTACTCCGGGTCGGCACCGATCTTCGCGCCGAACCCGCCGCCGACGTCCGGCGTCACCAGGTGCACCAGCGCGGGGTCGACGCCCAGCCAGCCGGCGATCTCGCCCTTGGCCTGCTGCGCGCCCTGGTTGGTGCACCAGATCGTGACCCGGCCGTCCTCGCCCCAGGCCGCGGCGGCGGCCCGGGTCTCCAGCGGCACCGGGGCCACGCGCTGGTTGACCACCGCCTGCGTGACGACGACCTCGCAGCCGTCGAAGAAGTTCGCCGGGGCCGGCTCGCCGAAGGTGGCCATCACGTTGGTGCCGGCCTCCTCGAAGAGGAGCACCTCGTCCCTGGCCGAGTCGGCCGTGGTGACCACGGCCGGCAGGGGGTCGATGTCGACCGAGACCAGCTCGGCGGCGTCCTCGCCCTGGTAGCGGTCCTCGGTGAGGACGACGGCGATGATGTCGCCGACGAACCGCACCTTGTCCGTGGCCAGCCAGGGCCGCTGCATGGCGGGCGGGACCATCGGCAGGCCGGCGGGGATCGGGGTCAGGTCCGTGCAGTCCTGGGCCGTGTAGACGGCGACGACCCCGGGCGCCTCGTGGGCGGCGGAGGCGTCGACCGACAGCAGCCGGCCGTGGGCGACCTGCGAGCGGACGAAGGTGGCGTGCAGCGCACCGGTGAGCCGGTCATCGACCAGGTCGTCGGTGTAGGTCGCACCACGCGTCAGGAACAGCGGGTCCTCCGTGCGGACCACGCGGGTACCGAGGATGCTCATGCGCTCACTTTCCGTCGGGCGAGAGACCGCGGTCACTATCCACGGCCGGACAGGTGTCCGCCAAGCCCCTACCGTCCTGCGGAAATCGCCCAGGCCGGGCGCACGTCAGCGTCACCGCAGGGTCACCGGTAGGTGGTCGAAGCCGCGCAGCGTCTGCAGGTCCCGGCGCACCGGGCGGCCGGCCACGCGCAGGTGCGGGAAGCGCTCGGTGAGGGCCTGCAGGCCGACCACGCCCTCCAGCCGGGCCAGGCCGGCGCCGAGGCAGTAGTGGATGCCGGCGGAGAAGGCGAGGTGGTCGCGGGCGTTGGCGCGGGTGACGTCGAACCGGGCAGGGTCGGGGAAGACGTCGGGGTCCCGGTTGGCCGCTCCGAGCAGGAGGGTCACCCTGGATCCGGCCGGGAGCGCCCGCCCGGCGAGCTCGGTGTCGACCCGCACCGTCCGCCCGGTGACCTGGACCGGGCTGTCGTACCGGAGCACCTCCTCGACGGCGCCGGGCCAGCCGGCCGGGTCGGCGGCCAGGGCCCGCCACTGGTCGGGGTGGCGGTCGAGCAGGACGACGGCGTTGCCGAGCAGGTTCACCGTCGTCTCGAAGCCCGCGCCCAGCAGCAGCATCACCGTGGCGTGCAGCTCGCGGTCGCTGAGGGCGTCGTCCCCCGTGGCGGTCACCAGCCGGCTGACCAGGTCCTCGCCCGGGTCGCGGCGCAACCGGGCGAAGTGCTCGCGGAGGTAGCCGTGCAGCGCGCGCAGCGCCCGGTCGGCGGCCAGGGAGCGGCGGAACGGCAGCCCGAGGTCCAGCGTGGCCGCCGCCGCACCGCCCCAGCGCAGGAAGTCCTCCTCGCGGTCGGCCGGGACGCCGAGCAGGCCGGCGATGACCCGCACCGGCAGCGGCTCGGCGTAGGCCGCGACGAGGTCGACCGCCTCGCCGCGGCCGGCGCGGGCCGCCAGGTCGTCGAGGAGGGCCTCGGCGGTCCGCCGGACCACCGGTTCCGCGGCCGCCGTCGCCCGCGGGGTGAACGCGCGGCTGACCAGTCGTCGGTACCGGGTGTGGTCGGGCGGGTCCACCACGAGCATGGACGGCGGTTCGGCGACGCCGGTGGCGGCCGGGTCGTTCCCGAAGTCGAGCGCCCAGCGCAGCGCCCGGGGCGCCGACGACCAGTCGAAGCCGACGCCGAAGCGGTCCGATCGCAGCACCTCCTGGGCCACCGGGTGCGACGTGGTGACCGGACCCAGGGCGCTGGACACCAGCGGGCCCCGGGCGCGCAGCTGCTCGTGCACCGCGTACGGCTCCTCGCGCAGCGCGGGGTCGCGCAGCAGCCGGGCGAGCGGGTCGCCGCGACCGGCGGCGCGGTGCAGCAGGACGGCGGGCACCCCGTGCCGGACCGCCCAGCGCGCGACGGTGCGGGCCGGCCCGAGCGCCGCGGACGGAGCGGTCCGCCGCACCCGGACCGCGGCCGGGGAGAACACCCGCACCCCTGGGGTCAGGCGTTCGGGTCGGGCGCCGCGCTCGGGTCGCCGTCCCAGTCCTTGCCCGCGGCGTCCGCGTTCTCCGAGGCGCTGTCGGTCTGCTCGGCGACGGTGGCGATCATCTCCTCGTCGGACAGACCCTCGCCCGCGCTCTCCGTGTGGCCGGTCGGCTCGCTCATGTCCTGCTCCCTCGGTCGACGTCGTCAGGGCCCTCCGCCACCTCCCCGCGAGCCCGCCCCGGCAAACGCCGTCTCGTCACCGGCGGCACGGCAACACCCCTTGCGTGCAACCCGCCTGACAGTGGATAGTGGTCAACAGAGTTGCCCACCATCGAGGTGGGTGCGGAACGGGCGGAGGCCCCTGTTGACGACCGAGCTCGCCGTGCAGGACGCCGTCCCCACCGACGGCCCGGACCCGGCCGAGCAGGCCCTCGCCGACCTGCTGACCGTGCTCGACACCTGCCTCGCCGAGCTCGAGGCGGCCCGCACCCGGGCCCGGAAGCTGCTGACCGCGCGCCGCACGGGGCAGCCGTGGCTGCAGATCGTCACCGCCGAGTCCCGGCCGCTGGTCGTGGAGCAGATCAGCGCCGTGATGGCGGCGCTGGCCACCGCGGGGGGTGCATGGCGCCGCGAGCAGGCGCACGCCCTCCAGTCCGAGCAGGTGAGCATCAACCGGATCGCCGCGCTGTTCGGCGTCACCCGGCAGCGCATCTCGGCGCTGCTGCGCGAGCGCGCCCAGTCCCGCGCCTGAGCTGAGGCATAGGAACCAATACCCACGTTCTGGCGCCCAGGACGTAGGTGAAGCTTCCTTTGCCTCGCTTCAGGCAGTGAGCGCGTCGATCGCCTTGTACACGCGCTGCTCGGAGATGGCCCGCGGCGTGCCGATGGCCTGGGCGAACAGCCCGACCCGGAGCTCCTCGACCATCCAACGCACCCGCGCCACCGGGTCGTCGGGCGCGCCGGTCGACGGCACCTGGCCGCGCAGCTGCTCGTACTCGGCGGTGACCGCGGCGACCTGGGCCATCCACAGCTCGTCGCGCACCGCGTTGGCCGGCAGCTTCTCCAGCCGGTACGCCATCGCCTTCAGATAGCGCACGAGGTCCGGCAGCCGACGGCGTCCCGCGGCGGCCACGAAGCCGCGGTGCAGGAGGCCGCCCATCTGGCGGCGCAGGTCGGCGATCGCTGCCTCCGGCACCCGCCGACCGGGAGCCGCACCGATCGCCACGGCCACCTCGCGCGCCTGGGTGAGCACGGCCTCCACCCGGCGCGCGGTGTCCGCGGTGAGCGGCAGCAGCTGGCTCCGGGCGGTCTCGACCAGCGCGGCGAAGGCCGCCTCGTCCCGGGGCGGGCCACCGGCGGCGGCGAGCAGCTCGTCGGCGGCCGCGTCGACGCAGTCGTCGACCAGGGCCGGGATCTCGCCGTCCGGGTTGAACTGGAGGGCCAGCCGGCTGCGGGGCGACAGCGACTTCACCACCTGCCGGCCCGAGGAGCCGGCGACCAGCACCAGCAGCCGGCGCGCGCCGCGCCAGGTCAGCCGGGTGGCCTCCACCTCGGTGGCCACCACCCGGATCCCCACCGTGGCGCCCTCGTCGACCAGTGCCGGGAAGGCGGGAACGACGTGCCCGCCGCGGCGGACCTCGACGGTGCGCGGCAGGGTGCCGAACGTCCACGCGGTCAGCCCGGTGCGCTCGACGTCCGACGCCGCCGCGGCCAGGCTGGCCCGGCTCTGCGGGGCGACCTCGCGGCGCAGCGCCTGGAGGTCCTTGCCGGTCGCCAGCAGCCGGTGCCGGTCGTCGACGACCCGGAACGTGGCCCGCAGGTGGTCGGGCACCTGGTCCGGCGCCCACGCGTCGTGCGGGATCGTCACCGCGGCCGACCGGCGCAGCTCGCGTTCGAGCGCGGGCAGCAGGGGTTCGGTCGGCGCGATCCGCGGCAGCACCTCCCGGACCCGGTCCGGGATCGGCACGAGCGCCCGGCGCAGCTGCTTGGGCAGGGTGCGCAGCAGCGCCGTGACCAGCTCCTCCTGCAGTCCGGGGACGGTGAAGGCGAGCGACTCCCCCGACGTCCGCTCGGCGACGGCGTCGAGCACGGCCAGGGGGACGTCGACGGTGACGCCGTCCTGGGGGGTGCCCGGCGCGAACGCGTAGGACAGCGGCAGGGTGAGCCCGTGGGCGAGCGGCACCTCGTCCGGGAAGTCCTCCGCCCGCACCTGCCCGGCCGCCGCGGCGTTCGTGAGCATCTCGGGGGTGAAGGTGAGCAGGTCGGGCGTCGCCCGGCGCGCGGCCTTCCACCACTTGTCGAAGTGCCGGGTGGAGACGACGTCGGCCGGGATGCGCTCGTCGTAGAGCTCGAACAGCGTCTCGTCGTCCACCTGGATGTCGCGGCGGCGGGCCCGCTCCTCGAGGTCGGCGACCCTCTTGATCGCCTTCTGGTTGTCGGTCCAGAACCGGTGGTGCGTCGTCCACTCCCCCTGCACGAGCGCGTGCCGGATGAACAGCTCGCGGGAGACGACCGGGTCGATCGAGCCGTACTGCACGCGCCGGCCGACGACCAGCGGGATGCCGTACAGAGTGACCCGCTCGGTGGCCACGACCGAGCCGCGCTTGGCGTCCCAGCGCGGTTCGGAGTGCTGCTTCTTCACCAGGTGGGCGGCCAGCCGCTCGACGACCTCGGGGTCGATGCGGGCCACGGTGCGCGCGAACAGCCGGCTGGTCTCGACCAGCTCGGCGGCCACCACCCAGCGCGGCGGCTTCCTGGCCAGCGGCGTCCCCGGCGCGATCACGAAGCGGGCGTTGCGGGCGCCGAGGTACTCCCGGCCGCGGCCGCGGGTGTTCTTGGTGTCCTCCACCTGGAGCCCGACGTGCGACAGCAGCCCGGCCAGCAGCGCGGTGTGGATGCCGCGCTCGTCCGGTTCGGCGGCGAGCTCGCCGACCTGCATGCCCAGGCGCCGGGCGGTGCTGCGCAGCTGGCCGTAGAGGTCCTGCCACTCGCGGATGCGGAGGTAGTGGAGGAACTCCCGCTTGATCGTGCGACGGAACTGGCTGCCCGACAGCGCCTCCTGCTGCTCGCCGAGGTACCGCCAGAGGTTGAGCAGCGCCAGGAAGTCGGAGTTCTCGTCGGCGAAGCGGGCGTGCGACTGGTCGGCGGCCTGCTGGTGCTCGGTGGGCCGCTCGCGGGGGTCCTGGATGGTCAGCCCGGCGGCGATGACCAGGACCTCCTCGAGGACGCCCCGCCGGTCGGCCTCGACCACCATGCGGGCCATCCGCGGGTCCAGCGGCAGCGCGGCCAGCGAGCGGCCGGTCGGGGTCAGCCGGCCGTCCCCCTCGAGGGCGCCGAGCTCCTCGAGCAGGGCCACGCCGTCGGCGACGGCGCGGCGGTCCGGCGGGTCGATGAACGGGAAGTCGGCGACGTCGCCGAGGTCCATCGCGGCCATCTGCAGCAGCACCGAGGCCAGGCTGGTGCGCAGGATCTCCGGGTCGGTGTACTCCGGCCGGCCCTCGAAGTCCTCCTCGGTGTAGAGGCGGATGGCGATGCCGTCGGAGGTGCGCCCGCACCGGCCCGAGCGCTGGCGCGCCGAGGCCTGGCTGATCGGCTCGATGGGCAGCCGCTGCACCTTCAGCCGTGCGCTGTACCGGGAGATCCGCGCCGTGCCGGGATCGACGACGTAGCGGATGCCGGGAACGGTCAGGGAGGTCTCGGCGACGTTGGTGGCCAGCACGACCCGGCGTCCGGTGTGCGGCGCGAACACCCGGTGCTGGTCGGCGGCGGACAGCCGCGAGTAGAGCGGCACGACCTCGACCGACGGGAAGCGCTCGGTGAGGACGTCGGCGGTGTCGCGGATCTCCCGCTCGCCGGCGAGGAACACCAGCACGTCGCCGGGGCCCTCGGCGACCAGCTCGTCGACGGCGTCGGCGATCGCGCTGACCTGGTCGCGGTCGGGGTCGGCGGCCGGGTCGCCGTCGGGGGCGTCGGGGTCGACGACCGGCCGGTAGCGGACCTCGACCGGATAGGTGCGCCCGCTGACCTCGACGACCGGCACCTCGGCGCCGCCCGAGGCTCCGGAGGGGCCATCGTGGCCACTTCGGCCCTCCAGGCCGGTGCTCTTCCCCTGTTCGCCGAGTCCTGCGAAGTGTTTCGCGATCCGCTCGACGTCGATCGTCGCCGAGGTGATGATCAGCTTGAGGTCCGGCCGACGGGGCAGGAGCTGGGCCAGGTAGCCGAGCAGGAAGTCGATGTTGAGGCTGCGCTCGTGCGCCTCGTCGATGATCAGCGTGTCGTACTGGCGCAGCAGCCGGTCGCGGCCGATCTCGGCCAGCAGGACGCCGTCGGTCATGACCTTGACCAGCGTGGTGTCGCTGACCTGGTCGGTGAAGCGCACCTTCCAGCCGACGACGTCGCCCAGCGGGCGGTCCAGCTCCTCGGCGATCCGCTCGGCGACGGTGCGCGCGGCGATCCGCCGCGGCTGGGTGTGCCCGATCCGCCCGCGCACGCCACGGCCGAGCTCGAGGGCGATCTTGGGCAGCTGGGTGGTCTTGCCCGACCCGGTCTCGCCGGCGACGACGACCACCTGGGACTCGCGCAGGGCCGCGGCGATGTCCTCCCGCCGCGCACTGACCGGCAGCTCGGCAGGGTAGGTGACCGGCGGGACGGCGGCACGCCGGCGGGCGATCCGCTCCTCGGCGGCCGTCACGTCGGCGGCGATCCGGGCCCGCTGCCGCGCCCGCGCCTCGGCGTCCTGCGTCCGGCGGGTGCCGTCCAGGCGGCGGCGCAGGCGGTGCTCGTCCTCGAGGGTGAGCCCGGCCAGCCTCGTCCGCAGGTCGTCGGGCGGGGTGCTCACGGTCGGGCTCCTAAGTCGGGGGGCCGCCGGGGACGTCGGCGGTGTGTGGGGGGTGGGCGCCGCGGCGGCGGGTACCGGTGTCCAGGATCCCACCGCCCGGGGGCCCGGGCGCGTGGCGGACCTCACCTGCTTGCACAGTGCAACTGGATGCGTGTAGCGGACAACAGCTTGTACCGTGCACCTGTTCCTTCGTCCCGCCTCCGGAGTCCCCGTGCCCCCCACCCCCCGCCCACGAGCCGCGGTCGAGCCCGACCGGGTGGCCGAACTGCGCACGCTGGGTGAGCAGGTCCCCCGCTTCATGCGTCTCGTGCACGCCCTGAAGAACAGCCAGGCGGGCGAGGGCCGCGACCGGGCCGCGCTCGTCCTGCTCTACCCGCTGGTCCAGCTCGGCCCGCTGCGCCAGGGCGCGCTCGCCGAGCGCGTGCACGCCGATCCCTCCACCGTCAGCCGGCACGTCGGCGTCCTCATCGAGCAGGGCCTCGTCCAGCGGGTCGCCGACGAGACCGACGGCCGGGCCAGCCGGCTGGTCGTCACCGACGCCGGCCGGGCGGCGCTGGACCAGATGCGGGCCGAGCGGGAGGCCCTCCTCGCGCGGGTCACGTCCAGCTGGGACACCGCCGACCTCGCCACCCTCACCAGCCTGTTCGGTCGCCTCGTCGACGACCTCGCCACCGTCCTGCCCGCCGACCAGGCCGCACCCTCACCGAGAGAGACCCCATGAGCCAGAGCACCCGAGCCAGCTCGGCCGAGCGCAGGGACGCCCGCGCCGCGGCCTCCGCGCCCGGCGAGGACGGCACCTTCACCCACCGGCAGATCGTCACGATCCTGGCCGGGCTGATGGTCGCGATGTTCCTCGCCGCCCTCGACCAGACGGTCGTGTCGACCGCGATCCGCACCATCGCCGACGACCTGCAGGGATACGACCTGCAGGCGTGGGCGACCACCTCCTTCCTCATCACCTCGACGATCGCCACGCCGCTGTACGGGAAGCTGTCCGACATCTACGGCCGGCGGCCGTTCTACCTGTTCGCGATCGGCGTCTTCGTCGTCGGCTCGGTGCTCTGCGGCCTCGCCGACTCGATGTACCAGCTCGCCGCCTTCCGGGCGATCCAGGGCGTCGGCGCCGGCGGCCTCATGGCGCTGGCGCTGGCGATCATCGGCGACATCGTGCCGCCGCGTGAGCGCTCGCGGTACCAGGGCTACTTCATGGCCGTCTGGGGCACCTCCAGCGTGCTCGGCCCGGTCATCGGCGGCTTCCTCGCCGGGCAGTCCTCGCTGCTGGGGATCACCGGCTGGCGCTGGATCTTCTACATCAACGTGCCGCTCGGCATCCTGGCCTTCCTCACCGTCTTCCGGGTGCTGCACCTGCCGCACGAGCGCCGGGACCACCGGATCGACTGGCCCGGCGCCCTCGCGCTGATCACCTTCCTGGTGCCGCTGCTGATCGTCGCCGAGCAGGGCCGGATCTGGGGCTGGACGTCGGGCGGCGCCCTCACCTGCTACGCCATCGGCGTCATAGGGTTCGTCCTCTTCGTGCTCGCCGAGCGGGCGTACGGGGACGAGGCACTGCTCCCGCTGCGACTGTTCCGCAACCGCAGCTTCACCGTCAGCGGCATCGGCAGCATCGTGATGGGCGCCGGCATGTTCGGCGGCCTCCTGCTGCTCCCCCAGTACCTGCAGATCGTGCACGGCTCGAGCGCCACCGTGGCCGGTCTGCAGATGCTGCCCCTCGTGGCCGGCATCATGGTCGGGGCGATGGGCTCGGGCGCCGCCATCTCGAAGACCGGCCGGTACAAGCTGTTCCCGCTGGTCGGCATCGTGCTCATGACCGGTGCCCTGCTCGCGATGTCCGCCCTGGTCGAGGCGGAGACGTCGATCTGGGTGCTCGTCCCCTTCATGGCCCTCATGGGCCTCGGGCTGGGCTTCAACTTCCAGCCGGTCATCCTCGCCGTCCAGAACGCCGTCTCGCCGCGGGAGATGGGCGTGGCCACCTCCTCGGTGACCTTCTTCCGGCAGATGGGCGGCACGATCGGCACCGCCGCCTTCCTGTCGGTGCTGTTCACCCGGCTGCCGTCGGACATCGAGACGGCAGTGGGGGACGCCGTCGCGGCGAACCCCGAGCTGGGGCCGCAGTTCCAGCAGCTGGGCGGCGCGGGGAGCGACCTGTCGGACACCTCGTTCATCCAGGAGCTGCCCGACGCGCTGGCCCTGCCGTTCAAGGTGGGCTTCTCGACGACGATCGACCTGGTGTTCCTCATCGCCGCGTGCGTGGTGGCGGTCGGGTTCTTCGTGTTCCTGTTCCTGCCCGAGCTGCCGCTGTCGAACAAGTCCGGCATCCAGGCCCGGCAGGAGGCGGCCGCCCAGACCGCCGGGCAGCCGTCGGCGGACGATCCGGCGGAGGAGGCCACCCAGGCGGTGGGCGCCGCGGCGCCGACGTCCACCCCGCCCCCGGTCGGCCGGCCCGGGGACGCCGGTACCCGCGGCTGACCCACCCGCCAGCGATCATGGCGTCGTGACCACCCGGCCCGGCCGCCCGAGGTCACGGCGCCATGATCGCGGCCGAGACGTCCCGGAGGCCCGTCGTGCGCTCGTCCCTCGTCCTGTCCCGCCGCGACCTGGACTTCCTGCTGCACGAGTGGCTCGGTGTCGAGGAGCTGGTCGAGCGGCCGCGCTACGCCGAGCACTCGCGGGACACCTTCGACGCGGTGCTCGAGCTGGCCGAGGAGATCGCCACCGAGCACTTCGCCCCGCACAACCGCGCCGCCGACGAGCACGAGCCGCGGATGGTCGACGGCCGCGTCGAACTGGTGCCCGAGGTCGGCCGGGCGCTGCGGGTGTTCGCGGACGCGGGGCTGATCGCCGGCACCTTCGACGAGGAGCTGGGCGGCATGCAGCTGCCGCACGCCGTCGCGCAGGCGGCGATGGCCTGGTTCCAGGCGGCCAACGTGGGCACCTCGGCCTACCCGTTCCTCACCATGGCCAACGCCCGGCTGCTGGTCGCGCACGGCAGCCGCGAGCAGGTCGACACCTACGTCCGGCCGATGCTCGAGGGGCGCTGGTTCGGGACGATGGCGCTCTCGGAGCCGCAGGCCGGCTCCTCGCTGGCCGACATCACCACCCGCGCCGAGCCGCAGGACGACGGCACCCACCGGCTGACCGGCACCAAGATGTGGATCTCCGCCGGCGACCACGAGCTGAGCGAGAACATCGTCCACCTGGTGCTCGCCAAGGTCCCCGGCGGCCCGCCCGGGGTGAAGGGCATCTCGCTGTTTCCCCAAGGTCCTGGTGCGGGACGACGGCTCGCTCGGGGAGCGCAACGACGTCGTCCTGACCGGGCTCAACCACAAGATGGGCTACCGGGGGACGACGAACACCCTGCTCACCTTCGGCGAGGGCGCGCACACGCCCGGCGGGCGGGCCGGGGCAGTGGGGTTCCTCGTGGGCGAGGAGCACCGGGGCCTCACCTACATGTTCCACATGATGAACGAGGCGCGGATCGGCGTCGGCGCGGGCGCGGCGGCGCTCGGCTACACCGGTTACCTGCACGCGCTGGAGTACGCCCGCACCCGCACCCAGGGCCGGCCGCCCACCGACCGCGACCCGGGCACCCCGCCGGTGCGGATCGTCGAGCACACCGACGTCCGGCGGATGCTGCTGGCGGCGAAGTCCTACGCCGAGGGCGGCCTGGCCCTGGCGCTGTACTGCGCCCGGCTGGTCGACGAGGAGCTGACGGCCGGGTCGTCGACCGACCGCGCGCGGGCGCACCTGCTGCTGGAGGTGCTGACGCCGATCGCGAAGTCCTGGCCCTCGCAGTGGGGGCCGGTCGCCGACGACCTGGCCATCCAGGTGCTCGGCGGCGCCGGCTACACGCGGGACCACCCCGTCGAGCAGTTCTACCGGGACAACCGGCTGAACCCGATCCACGAGGGGACGGCCGGCATCCAGGGGCTGGACCTGCTCGGCCGCAAGGTGGTCATGGAGGGTGGGGCGGGGCTGGCGCTGCTCGCGGAGACGATCACCGCGACGACGGCCCGGGCGGCCGGCACCGAGTGGGTCGGCCTCGCCGCCGACCTCGACGCCACGGTGGCGCGGCTGGGCGCGGTCACCGCCACGCTGTGGAGCGCCGGTGACCCCGCCGTGACCCTGGCCAACGCCACCGCCTACCTCGAGGCGGCCGGGCACGTCGTCGTCGCCTGGCTGTGGCTGGAGCAGGCCCTGGCGACCGGCGCACAGACCAGCGACTTCCACCAGGGCAAGCGCGCCGCTGCCCGGTACTTCCACCGCTACGAGCTGCCGAAGGTGCACACCCAGCTGGACCTGCTGGAGTCGCTGGACCGCACCGTCCTCGACACCCCGGAGACCTGGCTGTGAGAGGGCCCCCGTGCCCCCCGCCCCTCGCAGCCCCGGGGCGGGCCCCTGCAAGGGGGCCGTCACACCCGCGCCCCGCCACTCCGGAGCGGAGTGCGGGGCGCGTGGGTGGGGATCGCGGATCAGGCGGCGCGGACCGCCCCCACGGCCTCGGCGGCCGACGGGCGACCGGCCGGCCGAGCTGCGGAGGCCCGCTGCTCGCGCTCGTACCGCGCCGTCGACGAGGTGCCCATCGCGATCACCAGTGCGGTCAGGACCAGGAACCCGATCAGGGTCACGGCCGGCCACAGCACCATCGGTTCATCCCCCTGTGTGTCTCGCCCAGGCCGCAGGAGGCGAGCCCCCCGCGGCACGTCGTCGGGAGCTCGTGTGCCCCGTCGACCGCTGTCCCAATCGTCGTTGCCAAGCCGTGACCTGAGGCTCCGGGGCTGCGACCACCCGAAAGGAGGACGTCGGGCCCGCGGCGCGGACGGATCCCCCGGCGTGGTCTCATCGCCGCGTGCCCACCGCCGCGGATGCCGACCGGCGGCGGCCCCGCGCCGCGCTGCTGGTCGCCGTGCTCGCCGTCGGCACGACCGCGCTTGCGCTGCTGCAGAGCCTCGTCGTCCCCGTCCTCGACGCCATCGGCGACCAGCTCGGCGTCTCGCCGGCCGCGGCCGGCTGGGTGCTGACCGCCAACCTGCTGGCGGCCGCCGTCTCGACGCCGGTCCTCGGCCGGCTCGGCGACACCTGGGGCGAGCGGCCGGTGATGATCGGCATCCTGGTCGCGATGACGGCCGGCACCCTGCTGGCCCTCGTGACGTCGTCCCTGCCGCTGCTGCTCGCGGCGCGGGTGCTGCAGGGCGCCTCCTACGGGCTGTTCCCGCTGTCGATCAGCGTGCTGCGCCGCGAGCTGCCGGCGGCCCGGCTGAACGTCGGCATGTCCGTGGTCAGCAGCACCCTCGCCGTCGGTGGGGTCGTGGGCCTGGTCGCCGCCGCGCTGCTCACGCACGACGGCGGGGACTACCACCGGCCGTTCTGGATCGGCCTGGCCGCCTCGGCCGCCGCCCTGGTGCTCGTCGTCCTCGTCCTGCCCCGGCGGCCGCCGACGGGGTCGGGCCGGGTCGACTGGTGGGGCGCGGTCGTGCTGGCCGGCGGCCTGGTCCTGCTGCTGCTGCCGGTGTCGCAGGGGAACGCGTGGGGATGGGACTCCCCCGCGACGCTGGGCTGCGCGCTCGGCGCCGCGGTCGTCCTCACCGGGTGGGTGCTGCTGGAGAGGCGCCGGGCGGACCCGCTCGTCCGCCCGGCCATGCTGGCCGACCCGCGCACGCTGGTGCCCAACCTCGCCGGGGTGATGACCGGCATCGGCCTGTTCGCCTCCTTCCTCGCCATCCTCCAGTTCGTGCAGACCCCGCCCGAGGTCGCCGGCTACGGGTTCGGCGCGTCGGTGGTGGAGGCAGCGGTCGTCTACCTGCTCCCCGGCGGGATCGCCGGCGTGCTGCTGGCGCCGGTCGCCGGCCAGGTCGTCGCCCGGGTCGGCGCGCTGCCCACGCTGCTGACCGGCGCGGCGTCCGGGCTGGCCGGCTTCCTGCTGCTGGCGCTGCTCCGGGACGCCGCGTGGCAGGTGGTGCTGGCCGGCCTGCTGACCCAGCTCTGGGCGACCGTGGCCTACGCCGCGCTGCCGGCCCTGGTGGTGTCGGCGGTCCGCCCCGAGGAGACCGGGGTGGCCAATGCGGTCAACTCGATCGCCCGCTCGGTCGGTCAGGCCGTGGGCAGCACGGTGACCGTCGCCGTCCTGGCCGCCGGGCTGGACCCCGCCACCGGCGCGCCGTCGGCCGCGTCGTTCACCGCGGTGGCGCTCGTGGGTGCGGGCGCAGCCGCCGCGGTGGTGCTGCTCACCGCTGCCGGGATGACCGGACGGCGCAGCCGCGGGCCGGACCGGCTGACCGACGTCGAGCGGGCGACGGCGGCGGCCGGCGAGTGGTCCCCGGTGAGCGGCCTGCGCTGACCCGCGACGTCACGGCCCGGCCACGACACACCGTCGGGGGCATGGAACAGGACCGTCCGGGGCACTTGATCTCCGACGAACTCCCACTCCGCCCGGAGGACACCCGATGGCCCGCTCCACCGGATCGCGCGGCGCTGACACAGCCGCGAAGGACACCCGGTTCTCCGGCAACAAGGCCGGCGACCCCGCACCCGACGACCCCAAGGTCAACGACGTCCGCTTCGACAAGGCGCCCCGCGGCACCGACACGAAGCCCACCACCGTCGGCACGCTCAAGCGCACGCTCAGCGAGTTCAGCGAGGACAACCTCACCGACTGGGCCGCGGCGCTGACCTACTACGGCGTCCTGGCGCTGTTCCCCGCGCTGATCGCGCTGCTGTCGATCGTGGGCCTGCTCACCAACCCCGAGCAGCTCACCACCGCCCTCACCGCGGTCGTGCCGCAGCAGGCGGCCAGCACGCTGAACCCCGTCATCCAGCAGATCGCCGGCAACACCGGCACCGCCGGCTTCGCCCTGATCCTCGGCATCGCCGGTGCGGTCTGGTCGGCGTCGGGGTACGTCGGCGCCTTCACCCGCGCCGCCAACGTCGTCTACGAGACGCCCGAGGGCCGCAAGGTCTGGAAGCTCAAGCCGCTGCAGCTGCTGGTCACGCTGATCGGCATCCTGTTCGCCGCGGTGATCGTGGCGATGCTGGTGCTCAGCGGCCCGGTCGTCGACGCCGTGGGGGAGGCCATCGGCCTGGGCGGCACCGCCCTGACGGTCTGGAACGTCGTCAAGTGGCCGGTCATGCTGGTCGTCCTGGCGCTCATGATCGCCGTCCTCTACTACTCGACGCCGAACGTCCGGCTGCGCGGCTTCAAGTGGATGAGCCCCGGTGCCGGCGTCGCCATCCTGGTGGCGGTGGTCGCCTCGGCCGCGTTCGCCTTCTACGTGGCCAACTTCGGCAGCTACAACAAGACCTACGGCGCGCTCGCCGGGGTCGTCATCTTCCTGATCTGGTTCTGGCTGATCAACGTCGCGCTGCTGTTCGGCATCGAGCTCGACGCCGAGATCGAGCGGACCAAGGAGCTGAAGGAGGGCGTGCCGGAGGCGCACAAGGAGATCCAGCTCGACGCCCGCGCCGAGCCGAAGCCCCGCAAGACGAACTAGAAGGACCCCCTGCCGCCCAACGCTCGCACGCTCGCGGCGGGACCCTGCAGGGGCCGGGGCCCGGGGGTCCCACGACGAGGGCCTCCTCCCGATCCGGGAGGAGGCCCTCGTCGTGGGATCAGCGGGACGTCGGCGGCCGGTCGCCGCGGCGGGCCGCTGGGACCCGCTCCACCAGCCCCGCCAGGCCGGCCAGCCCGCGGCTCACCGCCTCCCCCGCGGGCGCCAGCTGCCCCGGTGCGCGGCGGACGACCGCGTCGACGACGTCGCGGGTGCGGTCGAGCACCGACAGCGGCAGGGCCGAGAGCGCGTTGCCCGGCGGACGCCGGGAGACCGTCGGGTGCGCCCGGGTGGGCGCGATGCGCCGGGTGAACTCCCACTGCCGGCCCAGCCTCCGCAGCTCGGCCGGGTCGAGCCGCTCCTGCAGCCGCGGGAGCAGGACGTCCTCCTCGTCGCGCACGTCCTCCCGCAGCACCGCCACCAGCCGGGCCAGTCGCTCGGCGCGGCGGGGGTCGTCGTGGCCGAGCGTCTCCAGCTCGGTGACCAGCTCGTTGACCTCCTGGTGCTCCTCCTCCACCCGCAGCGTCAGCGCCTCGCCGTCGGGCAGCACCCGCCGCACGACCGGCCACAGCACCGTCTCCTCGGCGAAGGCGTGGCTGAACACCAGGCGGTCGATCCGGGTCAGCACGTCCTCCTGCGCCCGGCCGGTGGCGCCGTCCAGCTCGTGCAGCAGCCGGTCCAGCTCGACGTGGTCGCGGCGCTGGCGGGCCAGCACGCTGCCGGGACCACCCAGCTCCTCCACCGTCTGGTCGGCGATCGATCGGACCACGGCGGGCCCCTCTCCGGTCACGGGTCGAGCCGGGGTCCTGCCCGCGACGCGCCGTCGGCATGCGCGCTCAGCGGCCGGCCCACCACAGCTCCGCGGCCTCGGCCGGGGTCCGCCCGTCCAGGGCGACCAGCCGGTTGAGCCGCACCAGGTCGGGGGTGTCCAGGCGGGCGCTCACCTCGTCGAGGGCCGTGCGGAGCCCGTCCCCGGCCGCCTCCAGCACCGCCGTCCGCACGATCGGCACCACGTTCTCGTGCGGCTGCAGCCCGCGGTCGTCGTCGAGCAGCACCAGCTGGGCGTCGGCCAGCCGGGCGTCGGTGGTCTCGAGCAGGCCGACGTCGATCTCCCCGGCCAGCAGCGCCTCCGCCGTCGCGGCCCGCGACGGCATCGACCGCACCTCGCCGAACTCCAGCCCGTAGACCTCGCGCAGGCCCAGCAGGCAGTAGCGCCGCTCCGGGCACTCCGGCGGGCCGCCGAAGACCAGTCCGGGAGCGGCCAGCGCGAGGTCGGACAACCGCCGGACGGCGTTCTGCTCGGAGAAGGCCGTCCGGACGGCGAACCCGTTGTTGTCCTCGGCTGCCGCGAAGGCGAGGACCGTCGCCCCGCGCTGCTCCATGACCCGGGCCAGCTCCGCCCGAAGGTGGTCCGGTTCGCGCCGGACGGCCGGCCCGCCGGGGTTGACGAAGTCCAGCGCGGTGCCCAGGTAGTCGACGACGACGTCCACCACGTCCTGCTCGAGCGCGGGGAGCACCACCTCCCGGGTGCCGATGCCGTGCTGCACCGACACCGGCAGCCCCGCGCGGCGGACCGCCTCGGCGTACACCTCGGCCAGGATCTGGTTCTCGGCGAAGTCGTAGGAGGCGATGCGGACCGTTCCGTCACCGGTCGTCGGCGCCGGCTCGGGCGCCGTCGAACCGCAGCCGGTCAGGACGACGAGCAGCAGCACGGCCAGGACTGCCCGGGGACGCCGCATGGGGGCACTCCCTCCCGGCGGGGACGACGGAGCAGAACGCTAGCCCCGGACGGTGACGATTTCGATGGACCCGGAGCCCGTCGGGGAGCAGCATCGGGCGGCATGGCGTCGCCCCCGCACGCCGCCCCGGAGGCAGGCGCGGTCCGGCGACCCGGACCGCCGACGATCCAGCACGTCCGCCGCCGCCGCCGTCCCTCCGGTGAGCCGCCGCCGCTGCCGCGGCACCTCAACGCCTCTGGCAAGTGGTGGATCGGCCTGACGGCCGCCGTGTTCGCCGGCTGGGCGGCGGCCGTGGTCACCGACAGCGTGCCGCTGGTCGACCTCGCGGACACGCGGGTCCTGCAGGCGATCGCCACGCTGCGCTCGCCCGGCCTCACCGACGTCGCCGAGGTGGCCGGGGTGCTGGCCACGCCGCCGGTCGTGCACGCGCTGTGGCTGGGCAACCTGGCCGTGCTGGCGGTCTTCCGCCGCTGGCACCACCTGTTCACCTGGATCGGTGTGGCGCTGATCGTGGTGAACCTCGGGTCGCTGGCCACGCTGCTGCTACAGCGGCCCCGCCCGTTCGAGGTGGAACTGCTGGGCGCGTGGTCGGGCTACGCCATGCCGTCGCTGCCGGTGACCGTGCTGACCGCCTTCCTGGTGAGCACCGTCTACGCGCTCGTCCCGGCCGGCCGCTACCGCACGATCGGCAAGTGGGTCGTGGTCGGCCTGCTGGCGGTCACCGTCGCGTCCCGGCTCTACCTCGCCCAGGACCACCCCACCGGCGTGGTGGCCGGGGTGGTGCTCGGCGTCGCGACCCCGCTGGCCGCGTTCCGGCTGATGACGCCCAACGACATCTTCCCGGTGCGCTACCGCCGCGGCCGCCCCGCCCACCTCGACGTCACCGGCGCCCGCGGCGAGGCGATCGTGCGGGCGCTGCAGGACCAGCTGGGCCTGCTCGCCACCCAGGTGACGCCGTTCAACCTCGAGGGTTCCGGGGGCTCCACGCCGCTGCGGATCACGGTCAAGGCCGACGACGGCGAGAGCTACGTCTTCGGCAAGCTCTACGCCGCCACCCACGTGCGCTCCGACCGCTGGTTCAAGCTGGCCCGGACGCTGCTCTACGGCGGGCTGGAGGACGAGAAGCCATTCCACAGCGTGCGGCGGCTGGTGCAGTACGAGGACTACGTCCTGCGGCTGTTCACCGACGCCGGGCTGCCGGTGGCGCACCCGATGGGGATCGTGGAGATCACCCCCGAGCGCGAGTACCTGCTGGTGAACGAGTTCTTCCTCGGCGCGCAGGAGATCGGCGAGGCCGAGGTCGACGACGCCGTCATCGACCAGGGCCTGGCCGTGGTGCGCCGGATGTGGGAGATCGGCGCGGCGCACCGGGACGTGAAGCCGGCGAACGTCATGGTCCGGGACGGCACGCTGTACCTGATCGACTCCGCGTTCGCCGAGGTCCGGCCCAGCCCGTGGCGGCAGGCGGTGGACCTGGCCAACATGATGCTGGTGCTGGCGCTGCGCACCGATGCCGAGCGGGTCTACGCCCGCGCCCGGCTGCGCTTCTCCGACGAGGAGCTCGCCGAGGCCTTCGCCGCCACCCGCGGCCTGACCATGCCCACCCAGCTGCGCCGCTGCCTGCGCCAGGACAGCCGCGACCTGCACGCACAGTTCCTCCAGTTGCTGCCCTACCGGCTGCCGCCGGTGCGGATCCAGCGGTGGAGCTGGCGCCGCGTGGGCCTGTCGCTCGTGGCGCTCCTGGGGCTGCTCCTCCTGGCGGTCGTCGTCGCCGGCCTGCTGGACTCCCCGCTGTGACCGGCGCCCGGGCGGTGCTGCCCGCCGCGCTCGCGCTGGTGCTCACCGGCTGCGTCGCGCCGGCCAGCACCTCCTTCGGCCAGGCCCCCGCCTGCGAGATCGGGGACGACGGGAACGCGGCCGACGCCGTGGTGCTCATGGCCCAGTCGGTGCCGACGGCGTCGCGCGTGCCCTGCGTGAAGGGACTGCCCCTCGGCTGGCACTTCGCCGGCATGGACGCCCGGAACGGCGGGGCGGCCTTCTGGCTGGACTCCGACCGCGACGGGCTGCACGCCATCGAGGTGCAGCTGGCCGGCACCTGCGACACCGACGGCGCGACCGAGATCCCGAGCGACCGGGACGGCATGCGGCGCTACGAGCTGGTCAGCCAGGTCACCCCGCGGTACCAGGGCAGCCGGTACTACCTCTTCGAGGGCGGCTGCCTGACGCTGGTCTTCGCGCTCTCCGGCGACAACCGCGGGGAACCGCTCGCCCTCGCCGCGCAGGCCATCGACGTGCTGCGCCGCGACGAGCTCTCCGACCAGGTGCGCGAGGCGAGCGACGGGCGGCTGGAGCTCGACCCACCCGCGGACGCCGGGGCCCCGCGGTGACCGCCACCGAGACCCCCGTCCGGCCACCGCGCCCGCTCTGGCGCCGGGTGCTGGTGCCCGCCGCGTCGCTGGCCCTGGCCGCCGCCGTCCTCTGGTGGTTCCTGCCCCAGTTCACCAGCCTCTCGGCGGTCTGGGACACCGTGCAGGCGATGACCGGGGCGGAGCTCGGGCTGCTGGCCGCGGCGACCGTCTGGAACCTGATGACCTACCAGTTCGTGATGGTCTCGACGATGCCCGGGCTCACGCTCCGGCAGGCGACGGTGTCGACGATGACGACGACCGCCGTGTCGAACACCGTGCTCGGCGGTGCGGCGATCGCGCTCGGGCTGACCTACGGCATGAACACCTCGTGGGGGTTCTCCCGGTCCCGGACCTCGGTCTCGCTGCTGATCTCGGGCCTGTGGAACAACTTCGCCAAGCTGGCCCTGCCGGTGCTGGCGCTGAGCCTGCTGGCGTTCGGCTCCACCCCGAGCACCGCGCGGCTGCTGGGCGGCGCGGCGGGCCTGGCCGGCCTCGTCGTCGCCGTCGCCCTGCTGGCGCTGCTGCTGCGCAGCCGGGAGGGCGCGGCGCGGCTCGGCCGCGCGTTCGGGCGGGTGGCGTCGGCGGTGGTCGGCCTGTTCGGCCGGCCGCCCGTGCAGGGGTGGGACGCCGCGACGACGAAGTTCCGCGACCGGACGATCCTGCTGCTGCGGGCCCGCTGGCACTGGATCAGCCTCGCGACGCTGGTCAGCCACCTCTCGCTGTTCGTCGTCCTGCTGCTGGCGCTGCGGTTCGTGGGGGTGGACGCGGCCCAGGTGAGCGTGGTGGAGGCGCTCGCCGTGTTCGCGTTCGCCCGGCTGCTGACCGCCGTCCCGTTCACCCCCGGCGGGCTCGGGGTCGTCGAGGTCGCCATGATCACCGGCCTGGCCGCCGCCGGCGGTGACCGGGCCCTGGTCGCCGCCGCCGTCCTCGTCTACCGGGCGCTGACCTACGTGCTGCCCATCCCGCTCGGGCTGGGCACCTACGTGTTCTGGCGGCGCAACCACTCCTGGCGGCGCGAGCCCAACACCGCACCCCGGACACCGCTGGTCCCCGAGACGACCTGAGAGAGGCCCTCCTCCTCCCCACCCCCTCGCGAGCTCGGGGCGGTGCCCTGGAGGGGGGCCGGAGCTGATCGGAGTGTCCCCCGAGCGGGCGTTGCTGGCGCGCGGACGACCGTCCGCCGTGGTTGAGTTGCTCCGGTCACACCGCGAGCCACCGAGGAGACCGGCATGACCGACGCCGCCAGCACCAACAAGCTCGATGGCACCACCGACGGGGCCACCCAGGACGCCGGCGAGGCGGTGATGGGCCTGGACATGCTCCTCGTCGACGGCGCCCGGGGCCCGCTGCGCCGGATGATCCCGCCGGCGAAGACCGTGCTGCGCCTCGGGGGCGCGCTGGCCCGCCGCCGCGACGCGGTCGCCCAGCGGTCGAAGGACCTCGCCGGCGACCTCGGGCGGGTGCTCGCCGGCAGCTCCGACATCGAGCCCTCCCCCAAGGACCGCCGCTACGCCGACCCCGCCTGGACCGGCAACCCGCTGATGCGCCGGGCGATGCAGGCGCACATCGCGGCCGCGCGGGCGGCGGTGGGCCTGGTCGACGACGCCGACCTCGACTGGAAGGACGACGAGCGGATCCGCTTCACGCTGACCAACCTCGTCGACGCGCTGGCACCGAGCAACACCCCGCTGAACCCGCTGCTGTGGAAGGCGTTCATCGACACCGGCGGGCGCAACGCCGTCAGCGGGGCACGTCGGCTGGTCAACGACCTCGCGACCAAGCCGCGGGTGCCCTCGATGGTCGAGCCCGACGCCTTCACCGTGGGCGAGGACCTCGCCGTCACCCCGGGTGCGGTCGTGCTGCGGACGCCGGTGTTCGAGCTCATCCAGTACCGGCCGACCACCGAGACCGTTCGCCAGGTGCCGCTGGTCATGGTGCCGCCGACGATCAACAAGTACTACATCACCGACCTCGCGCCCGGGCGCAGCATCGTCGAGCACTACGTGGCCGCCGGCCAGCAGGTCTTCATGATCTCCTGGCGCAACCCGGACGAGCGGCACGCCGACTGGGGCATGGACACCTACGGGCAGGCCGTCCTCGACGCGATGGACGCCGCCGAGCGGATCACCGGCAGCGACCGGGTCGCGCTCCAGGGCTTCTGCTCCGGCGGGATCATCCTGGCGATGGTGCTGGCCCACCTCGCGGCCACCGGCGCGCAGGAGCGGGTGACCGCGTCCAGCTACGCGGTCACCGTCCTCGACTGGGGGAAGGCCGGCACGCTGGGCGCGCTCATGGACGAGGAGGGCATCAAGGCCGCGACCGAGAAGTCGCGCAAGAAGGGCTACCTGGACGGCGCGTCGCTGGCCGAGGTCTTCGCGTGGCTGCGGCCCAACGACCTGGTGTGGAACTACTGGGTCAACAACTACCTGCAGGGCAACCCCCCGCCGGCCTTCGACATCCTCTACTGGAACTCCGACACCACCCGGATGAGCGCCGGTCTGCACCGCGACTTCATCGACGTGGCCTTCGGCAACAAGCTCACCCGGCCCGGTGCCGCGACGATGCTGGGCTCGCCGGTCGACCTGTCCAAGGTGGAGATCGACGCCTACGTCACCGCGGGGATCGCCGACCACATCTGCCCGTGGCAGTCCTGCTACCGGACCACGCAGCTGCTCGGCGGGGCGAGCCGGTTCGTCCTCTCCACCAGCGGGCACATCGCGTCGCTGGTCAACCCGCCGAGCAACCCCAAGGCGTCGTTCCAGGTGGCGCCGGAGACCCCGGCCGAGCCGGAGCGGTGGCTGGAGCTGGCCGAGAAGCAGAAGGGCTCGTGGTGGCCGGACTACGTGTCCTGGCTGGCCGAGCGGACCGGTGACGAGGTGCCCGCCCCGACCTCGCTCGGTTCCGACGAGCTGCCTCCGCTGGCCGAGGCCCCGGGCACGTATGTCTTCGACAAGTAGGCCCCCGCTCCGGCCGCGCACCGCGGCGTCGGGGCGGGAATCCGCCCGGGAGACGGTCCGGAACCTCACCGTCGCCGGGCGCACGCTGCGGGTGGCGGTGCGCCACGGTGAGGACCACGCGGTGCCACCGCTCCTGCTGATGAACGGCATCGGGGCGAGCCTGGAGGTGCTGCAGCCCTTCGTCGACGCCCTCGACCCGCGGCGCACGGTGATCCGGTTCGACGTGCCGGGCGTGGGCGGTTCGCCGCGCCCGGTCGTCCCCTACGTGCTGGCCACGTTCAGCCCGGTGGTCGCCGGGGTGCTCAGCCAGCTGGGCCACGAGGACCCGGTCGACGTCCTCGGGCTGTCGTGGGGCGGCGGGCTGGCCCAGCACTTCGCCGTCCAGCACCGGCGGCGCTGCCGGCGACTGGTGCTGGCGGCCACCGGTACGGGGTCACTGATGGTGCCCGGGCACCCGCGGGTGCTGGCCCGGATGCTCACCCCGCGCCGGCACCGCGACCCGGACTACACCCGGTCGGTGGCCGGCACGATCTACGGCGGCTCGATCCGGGACGACCCCGCCCTGGCGGCGCGGGTGCTGCACTCGGCCACGCGGCTGGGGCCGCGGCGCGGCTACTACTACCAGCTGGCCGCCAGCGCGGGCTGGAGCAGCCTGCCGTTCCTGCGGCTGATCCGTCAGCCCACGCTCCTGGTGGCCGGGGACGACGACCCGATCATCCCGGTGGTGAACGCGCGGATCATGGCCCGGTTGATCCCCGACGCGCAGCTGCACGTCTACGGCGGCGGGCACCTGGCCCTGATCACCGACGCCCCCGTGCTCGCCCCGGTCATCGAGCGCTTCCTCGACTGACGGTCGCGGACCGGACTCAGCCGGTGGGGACGGCGGTGCGCCGCAGCGCGCCGGCGTCGGCCGCCGGCATCGGTCGGTACAGCAGGTAGCCCTGGGCCTGGTCGCAGGCGTCGGCGCGCAGCCGGTCCAGCTGGGCCGGCTCCTCCACGCCCTCGGCGACGACGGTCAGGCCGAAGGTGTGCGCCGCCCGGATGATCAGCGCGACCAGCTCCCGGTGGCCGGGCTCGGTCGAGGCGATGAAGCTGCGGTCGATCTTCAGCGTGTCGACCGGCATGTTCCGCAGCTGGCCGATCGAGGTGTAGCCGGTGCCGAAGTCGTCGATGGCGATGGCGACGCCCATCTCACGCAGCGCCTCCAGGTGGGTGATCGCCACCGGGTCGCTCACCAGCACGGTCTCGGTGATCTCGACGATGAGCAGGGCGGCGGGCAGCCCGGACGCGACCAGCGCGTCGGCGACGTCCTGGACGACCCGGCGGTCGGCGAGGTGCCGGCCGGAGATGTTGACCGCCATCGTCGGCTCGGCCTCGCCGGGAGCGGGCGGCTCGGCGGCCCGCCAGGCGGCCAGCTGCGCGGTGGCCTGGTGCAGCACCCAGCGGTCGAGGTCGCAGATCAGCCGGCTGCCCTCGGCGACCGGGATGAACTCGTCGGGCGGGACCATCCCGTGCCCGGGGCGGTTCCAGCGGATCAGCGCCTCGTAGCCGATCACGCGGGAGCGGCCGACGTCGACGACCGGCTGGTAGCGCAGCTCCATCTCGCCGTTCTCCAGGCCGGCGGTGATGGCCGCCTCCAGCTCGGCGCGCTCGGACAGCTGCAGCCGCAGCGTCTCGTCGAACATCTCGGTGCGCCCGCGCCCGCGGCGCTTGGCCCGGTAGGCGGCGGTGTCGGCCTCGGCGAGCAGCAGGTCGGCGTCCGTGCCGGCGTCGCGGCTGACCGCGACCCCGACGCTGGCGCCGACGCGGACGTGGTGGCCCGCGGCCGTGATCGGCTCGCTGACGGCGGCGATCAGCCGCTCGCCGAGCTCCTGCAGGTCCCGCTCGGCGCGGACCCGCTCGACCAGCACGACGAACTCGTCGCCGCCGAGGCGGCAGACGACGTCGCCGGGCCGGACGACGGCGGCCATGCGACGGGCGACCTCCCGCAGGACGTCGTCGCCGCAGGCGTGGCCGTGGCTGTCGTTGACCGCCTTGAAGCCGTCGAGGTCGACGAAGAGCAGGCCGGTCATCTCCCCGGAACGCTGGGCGCGGTGCAGCGCGGCGGTGACCAGGGTGAGCGCCTGGGCCCGGTTGGGCAGCTCGGTCAGCGGGTCGTGGGTCGCCTGGTGGGCGAGCGCGTACTGCAGCTCCTCACGGGCCCGCACCGAGGAGACGATCTCCCGGACGGAGGCGTGCACGACCTCGCCGAGCGGGCCGGGCAGGGGCTGGTCGAGCACGGTGTTGGCCAGGTCGCCGCGGGCGACGGCCTGCGCCTGGTCCTGGATCCGCCGCAGCGAGGCGACCGCGGAGCCGAGGGCGCCGGAGACGGTGCGGACCTCGCGCGGGCCGGCGACCTGCACCTCCACCAGCGAGCCCTCGCTGATCTGGGTGGCCTGGCCGGCGAGCAGGCCGAGGGAGCGGGAGACGCTGCGGCCGAGGAAGAGGGCACCGAGGAGGGCGGCCAGCAGCAGGCCGAGACCCAGCTGCAGGGTGGTGGTCAGGCGGCCGTTGGCCAGGTCGCGGTCGGCGGCGGCCAGCGCCTGGGCGCTGTCGACGGCCCGGACGACGAGGTCGGCGAGCCGCGCGTCGCGCTCGTTGCCGAGGAGGAGCGTCGAGACGAGCTGGGTCAACGGCAGGCGGGCCTGGCCGGACTCGAACTGGTCGGAGAGCAGCCGGTCGAGCCGGGTCGTCACGGGGTCGGTGCGCAGCTGCAGCCAGGCCGTGCGCAGCGACTCCTGCGACAGGTCGTCCATCTGCCGCCGCGCGTCGGTGTAGGCCAGCCAGGCGTTCTGCCCGGCCAGGCGCGAACCCGCGCTGAGCTCACCGGCGTCGAAGTGCCCGGCCAGGAACAGCGGCATCTGCCGGCTGGCGGCCTGGGCCAGCTGGGCGACGATCTCGACGTCCCGGGTGGCCCGCAGCGTGGTGGCCGGCACCTCCTCGGAGCTCGCCGCGGCGGCGGCCCGGCGCTGGGCGGTCAGCAGCGCGCTGGAGACCTCGAGGTAGTCGACGTAGACGTCCTCGATGCGGAAGGCCCCGCTCTCCGTCCGGGCACGCAGCCCGGTCAGGCGGTCGGCGGCGTGCCGCGCGGCGGCCGCGCCGTCACTGCTCGAGGGGACGGCGGCCAGGGCCCGGTCGGTCGTCTCCCGGGCCTCCTGCGCGGCCGCGACCGCGCTGTCCCGCTGGCCGGCGAGCAGGAACGACGGGATGCCGAGGCTCACCGCGGCCGAGGGGTCCTCGATGACCGCCAGGGACAGCACCGGCACGATCTCGTGCTCCACGCTGCTGCGGGCGGCGTCGAGCTGGGCCACCGCGCGGACGGCCTCCTCGGCGCGGGCGGCGCCGGCCGCCTCCGCCGTCCGGCTCCGCGCGATGACAGCGGTGAGCACGACGACGCCGAGCACGGGGATGAGCACGAGCGCCGTGAGGTAGAGCCACAGGGGCGCGCCGCGTCCGTGCTGACGTGCCGGCCGGCGACCCAGGTTCCGCATGACGTGGTCATCGACGGGGACGGCGCCGTCCCTGACGACTCTCCCCCGCTGGGGTGAGCGGGTCGGCGGTGCCCTGCCGGTCCCGGGCCCGGCAGTGGTCCCTGCGTCAGCGCGGCGGGGTCAGCAGTCGCAGTCGCACGTCCCGTCGCAGCAGTCGGGGTCGCAGATCGGGGTCAGCTCGCGCACGTCGTCTCACCTCCCTCCACCGGTGGGCACCAGGTGCCGGGGGTCGGGGGCGGGCAGTCGGCGTCGGGCAGCGCGTCGGCCATGGCCGCCATCTCGGCGCGCAGCGCGGCCAGCCGGGCGATCTCGGCGTCGACCTCGGCCATCCGCCGGCGCAGCAGCGCCTCGGCCGGCTCGCAGGGGCAGGAGCCGGTGTCGCGGACGGCGAGCAGGCCGCGGATGTCGGCCAGCCGCAGGCCCAGCCGCTGGGCGCCCTGGATGAAGCGCAGCCGGTCGACCGCCCCGCCGTCGTAGTCGCGGTACCCGGTCGAGGTCCGGGCCGGCGCCGGCAGGAGACCGGCCCGCTCGTAGTACCGGATGGTGTCCGGCCGGACACCCACGGCGCGGGCCAGCTCCGCGACCCGCAGCCCGCGCCGGACCGTCGTCGTCATGAGCCGGACGCTAGGCCTTGGAGCGGGGTCCAAGGTCAAGCGCGAGGTCGGCGAGCAGCCCGCGGATCCGGGACCCGATCTCGTCGCGGATCGGCCGCACCGCGGCCACGCCCTTGCCGGCCGGGTCCTCCAGCGCCCAGTCGAGGTAGCGCTTGCCGGGGAAGACCGGGCAGGCGTCGCCGCAGCCCATCGTGATCACGACGTCGGAGGCCTCGACGGCGTCGGTGGTGAGCACCTTGGGATGCTGACCGGAGATGTCGATGCCCACCTCGGCCATCGCCTCGACGGCCGCGGGGTTGACCCGGTCACCGGGGAGCGACCCGGCCGACCGGACCTCGACCGCGTTCCCGGCGAGGTGCCGCAGCCAGCCGGCCGCCATCTGGGAGCGGCCGGCGTTGTGCACGCAGACGAACAGCACGCTGGGCCGGTGAGTGCTCATCGGGTGCTCCGGAGCGCGTCGGGGACGGTGGGGTCGCCGGGGAACCAGCGGCGGGCGGCCCAGAGGGCCACGTAGACGAGGGCGACGAGGACCGGCACCTCGATGAGCGGCCCGACGACGCCGGCGAGGGCCTGCCCGGAGGTGACGCCGAAGGTGCCGATGGCCACGGCGATGGCCAGCTCGAAGTTGTTGCCCGCGGCGGTGAAGGCCAGCGTCGCGGTCTTGGCGTAGCCCAGCCGCAGGCGCATGCCGAGCAGGAACGAGCCGCCGAAGACCGCCGCGAAGTAGGCCAGCAGGGGCAGCGCGATGCGGGCGACGTCCCAGGGCTGCGAGGTGATCGCCTCGCCTTGCAGCGCGAAGAGCATGACGATGGTGAACAGCAGCCCGTAGAGGGCGACCGGGCCGATCCGGGGCAGGAACCGGCCCTCGTACCAGGCGCGGCCGCGAGCCCGCTCCCCCAGCGTGCGCGTGAGGAACCCGGCCAGCAGCGGGATGCCGAGGAAGACCAGCACCGAGGCGAGGATGGCCCAGACGCTGAACTCGGCCGACGTCGTCGGCAGGCCCAGCCAGCCGGGCAGCACCTGCAGGTAGAACCAGCCCAGGGCCGCGAAGGCGAGGATCTGGAACACCGAGTTGAGCGCGACCAGCACGGCGGCCGCCTCGCGGTCGCCGCAGGAGAGGTCGTTCCAGATCAGCACCATGGCGATGCAGCGCGCGAGGCCCACGATGACCAGCCCGGTGCGGTACTCGGGCAGGTCCGGGAGCAGCAGCCAGGCCAGCGCGAACATCAGCGCCGGCCCGAGCACCCAGTTGAGCACGAGGCTCGCGACGAGCAGCGTCCGGTCGCCGGTGACCCGGTCGAGCTCGGAGTACCGGACCTTCGCCAGCACCGGGTACATCATCAGCAGCAGCCCGACGGCGATGGGCAGGCTGACGTTGCCCACCTCGACGGCGGTCAGCGCCTCGTCCAGACCGGGCACCCAGCGGCCCAGGGCGAGCCCGAGGGCCATCGCCGCGACGATCCACACCGGCAGGAACCGGTCCAGCGTCGACAGCCGGGCGAGGACGGGCGTCTCCGGGTCCGTTCCGGCTCGCGGGGTGTCGGCGACGGTGTCACTCATGGACGGCGGGATCCCCTTCGCAGGCGCAGACGGCATCGACGCTCGTCGATGCCACCAGGCTGCCCGAGGGATCGACGGGCGTCAATGTTGTGCGCATACTGGCCCGGTGAGCCTCGCCGTCCTCCCCGCTCCCGCCTGCTGCGCGCCGATCGTCCGGCAGGCGCTGACCGCCCAGGAGGCCGCCGACCTCGCCCGCACGCTCAAGGCCCTCGCCGACCCGGCCCGGCTGCGCCTGCTCTCCCTGGTCGCCGCCCACGCCGGCGGCGAGGCCTGCGTCTGCGACCTGACCGAGCCGCTGGGGCTGTCCCAGCCGACGGTCAGCCACCACCTCAAGGTGCTCGTCGACGCCGGCCTGCTCACCCGTGACAAGCGCGGCGTCTGGGCCTACTACGCCCTCGTGCCGGGGGCCCTGGACGCCGTCGCCGCGGTGCTGAGCACGGCGGGCACCGCGGCCGGCACGGCCGACGGGCAGCCGTCGTCCTGCTGAGGACCGGCCGCGGTCAGGCCGCCCACCGGACGACGGCACCGCCGGTGTCGCCGAAGGACTCGACCGCGAAGCCGCGCAGCCGCAGCACGTCGCCCAGCGCGCGGTTCATCACCTGCTGCACCATCGCGTCCGCGGCGGCGCCGTGGACCTGGTCGACGCTCACCCGGTCGTGCTGGCGCCAGCCGACGACGACCCCGCCGAGCGCCGGCTCCAGCACCAGGCAGGCCCCGCCGATCGCGCCCTCGGACCCGCCGGCGTCGTGCAGCGGCAGGCCCGCCTCGGCCAGCACCGCGGCGATCTCCACCACGAGCGTGGTCAGCGGGTCGTCGTCGGAGAGGTCGGCGTCCCAGTCCTCGGGCAGCCGGTCGAGCTGACCGCCCAGGTGGGCCAGCCAGGCCCAGTCCTGCGGTGACGGCCGGCGGGCGAGCACGCCGTCGGCCCGGCGCACGCCGTACACCGGCCGGGCGCCGTCGTGACCCTCCGGGCCGGCGGCCCAGCCGGCCTCGGCGCGGTCGGAGAACGGCCCGGCGAGGATCCGGTCCGCGCCGTCGTCGTCGACCACCAGCCACCAGCCCTGCCGGATCGCGCCGCCGAGGAGGACCTCACCGCTGGACAGACCAGACACCCTGCTCACCACTCCCGTCCATGGGACCGGCGCGGGGGAAGTGCGCCGGTGCCCCCGCGCCACCGGAACCGGCAGCGGGGGGTGGCAGAAACGTAGGCGCGTCGGCGCCGCCGACCGGCTCCGCCCGACCGGCCGCGGGGCCCGCGTTCCCGGATCGTTGCCAACGGCCCGAACGGGGACGGTGACCCGCCGCCCGCCGCGCCCACATGTAGACACCGGCAGCTCCCGCCGAGCGTGACCGGCGTCGCGACCGGCACGGTGACCCCGGGCGACGGTCACCGACCGGCGTGTCACCGCAGGTGAAGCCATGCATCGTCGGTCGCCGGCGGGGTACCCGCGCTTCCGCACGACCAAGCAGAGGTGAGGGGGAACGGAGTTCCGAGGAGTGCTCGATGCCGATCAGGGTCCTCATCGCCGACGACCACCAGCTCATCCGGGACGCCCTCACCGAGCTCCTCGCCGGCAGTGACGACTTCGAGGTGGTCGGCGAGTGCTCCGACGGCGGCCAGATCGTCGACGCCGTCGGACGCACCCGGCCGCACGTGGTCCTGATGGACCTGAAGATGCCCGTGCTGGACGGCCTCCAGGCCACCCAGGCGCTGCTCGTCTCCCATCCCGAGGTGCGCGTCGTCGTCCTCACCGGTGGCCTCACCCCGGCGACGGCGTTCGAGGCGCGGGCCCTGGGCGTGGCCGGCTACCTGCTCAAGGACGACGACCCCGCGGAACTGCCGGACCACCTCCGGGCGGTCGCGGCCGGCGGAACGGCGTGGACGCCCGCCGCGAGCGCGGTCATCGAGAGCGGCTGGGACTCCCTCGTGGCCTCCTCCCCCGACGGGACGGCGTCCGCCCGCGTCGCCGACAGCCCGCGGCGGCACCGCTGACGTCGGTGGCTCCGGGGCGCCGGCGACCCCACCCATCGGGGGTTGCCGGCGGAGCGCGGCAGTTCGCACCATGATCTCTGATCCGCAGGGTACCGACGCGAGCCCTGACCACATGACCGCGACCGACGGGGGACCGCGGCAGGTGCGGGCGGGGAGGGGTCACGGTGGCTGCACCCGAGAGCGCACGGACTGAGCAGGTGCCCGCGGGCGAGACCGCGCCGCCGGTGCGGCTGGCCGGTCCCGGCGCGCCGGGCGGCCCGCGGCGCGCCGGCGGCGCTCCCCCGACCGCCCGCAGGGTGCTCGCCCGGTTCGTGGCCGGCAACCTCCTCGCAGCGGCGGTGCTGCTCGCGAGCAGCGTGTGGGCGAGCCACGTGGCGGCGCGCAACGAGTCGCTGGCCGACGCCCGCAGCAGGACCGACCTGCTGGCCGCCCTGCTGATCGAGCCCAACCTCGACGACGCCCTGCTCGCCGGGGACACCCGGGCGGCGGCACGACTGGACGCCGTCGTCGAGGGGCAACTCCGTGACGCCTCGGTGGTGCGGATCAAGATCTGGGACGAGAGCGAGCGGATCGTCTACTCGGACGAGGACCAGCTGATGGGCCGCAGCTTCCCGGCGGGTGAGTACCAGGTCGACACGCTCGCCGGCATGTCCGCCGAGGTCAGCGACCTCGGTTCCGCGGAGAACGTGTTCGAGCGCTCGGAGGGCCGGCTGCTGGAGGTGTACCGGCCGATCACCACCCCCTCGGGCGAGCGGCTGGTGCTGGAGGTCTACTTCAGCCACGACCAGGTCACCAGCCGGCAGCGGACCATCTGGCTGAACATCGCCCCGATCTCGGCGGCTGCCCTCGGGCTCCTGACCCTCCTCCAGGTACCGCTGGCCCGCCGGATGATCCGGGACGTGCGGGCCGCCGACCGGGAGCGGCTGCGGCTGCACGCGCGGGCCGCGGAGGCGACCGCCGAGGAGCGCCGGCGGATCGCCGGCAACCTGCACGACGGCGTCGTGCAGGAGCTCTCCGCGGCTCCGTTGATCATGTCCCGGGCGCTCCAGCGCCTCGAGCGACAGCCGGGCGAGGCCGCGGACGACGAGGCGCTCGCGACGGACCTGCGCAGCGCCACCGACGCCGTCCGCCAGTCGGTGGCCTCCCTCCGGTCCCTCCTCATCGAGATCTACCCACCCCACCTGGCGCAGGCCGGCCTGCCGGCGGCCCTCGGGGACCTGACCGCCCGCGTCCGGTCCCGCGGGGTCGACACCCGGCTGCACCTGCCGGACGACCTCGACGTGCCGCCGGAGACGGCGGCCCTGCTGTTCCGGGTCGCCCAGGAGGCACTGCTCAACGTGGTGAGACACGCCCGTGCCGGGACCGCCGTCGTGACCGTCGTGGACACGGCCGGGTCGGTCACCCTGGAGGTGCGCGACGACGGCGTCGGCTTCGACCCCGCGGAGGCGTCGGCCCCGACCGGGACCGGTCACTTCGGCCTGCGCGTCCTCAGCGACCTCGCCGAGCAGGCCGGCGCGACGCTGGAGCTCACCACCGCGCCGGGCCGCGGGACGTCGCTGCGACTCGTCGTGCCGAGGTGACCGGCGCCGGCCCGTCGGTCAGCGCACGGTCGGGGCGTTGCGGACGTCCACCTCGGTGATCCGCAGCCACGGCACGGTCCGGGCACCGCGGCGCAGGACCTCGAGCGCGAGCATCACCGCGGTCGCCTCCATGTCCTGTGCCACGGCGTGGAGCGTGACCTCCGGGGACTCCCCGCGCCACGTCTCCGGCTGACGGCCGTCCGCCTCGACGGCCCGCACCCGTCGCTGCATCGAGTCCGCGGCCAGCGCCCGGGCCTGCGCGTCGTCGCCGATGTCCAGGTCGAACTCCAGGCTCACGCGGAACTTCGTCATGTCGGGCCTCCTCGGGGCGGCCGCTCTCTCGGCCCGACCTCGGCATACCCCGGCACGGTCCCAAGATCACCAGGAACGGGTTGCGACTTCCTCCGACGTCAGGAGCTCGTGAGGACGACGAGTTGCTGGGTCGCCCGGGTCATCGCGACGTAGCGGTCGACCGCTCCCTCGATGCCCTCGCCGAACGCCTCGGGGTCGACGAGCACGACGAGGTCGAACTCGAGCCCCTTCGACAGCTCCGGCGGAAGCGACCGGACGCGGGACGTCGCCCGGAACGTGGGATCGCCGATCACGCAGGCGATCCCCTCGGCGTGCGCGGCGAGCCAGGTGTCGAGGACCGAGCCCAGGTCCGCGACGGAGCCGTGGACGACGGGCAGACCGCTGCTGCGGATGGAGGTCGGGACGTTGGCGTCCGGGAGCGCTGCCCGGATGACCGGCTCGGCCTCCGCCATGACCTCTTCCGGGGTCCGGTAGTTGATGCTCAGGGAGGCCATCCGGATCCGGTCGAGACCGACCCGCTCGAGCCGTTCCTGCCACGTCTCCGTGAAGCCGTGCCTGGCCTGGGCCCGGTCGCCGACGATGGTGAAGCTCCGGGACGGGCAGCGCAGCAGCAGCATCTGCCACTCCGCGTCGGTCAGCTCCTGGGCCTCGTCCACGACGACGTGCGCGAACGGGCCGGCGAGGAGGTCCGGGTCGGCGCCGGTCAGCCCGCTCTCGTCGACCAGGGCATCCCGCAGATCCTGCTGGCGCAGGCTCGTCACCAGGCCCTCACCGTCGTCGTCGGCCTCGATCAGCCGGTCGATGACGGTGGCCATGCGCTCGCGCTCGACGGCGACCGCGGCGTCGTGCCGGCGCTTGCGCCGTGCCGCCTCCGGGTCGCCGAGCCGCTGCCGGGCGGCGTCCAGGTACGGCAGGTCGGACACCGTCCAGGCATGCGGGTCCTCGCGCTGCAGGGTCCGGACCTCGTCCGGGCCGAGCCACGGAGCGCACCTCCGCAGGTAGGCCGGTACCGACCACAGGTCTCCGACGAGGTCGGCTGCTTCGAGCAGCGGCCACGCCCGGTTGACGGTCGCGAGCAGCTCCCGGTTCTGCTGCAGCGACTTCCGGAGCAGGTCGGGCGCGGCGTCGCCGTCGTCCTTGTCCATCAGGATCGTGACCAGCTGCTCCCAGACCTGCTCGCGCGCCTCGTTGTGCGGGGTGCCGGGTTCGGCCGCCTCGAACGCCTCGGCCCAGTCGTCCGCGGTCAGCCGGATGTCGGACCAGGGCGTCTCGACCGTCAGCACCTCGGTCGGCGGCTCCTCGTAGAACCGGACGGCCGTCTCGACCGCCTCCACCAGGTCGGCGGACGACTTCAGGCGGGCCACCGCCGGGTCCGTCTCCACCGCCGCTGCGGCCCCCTCGGCCACGAGGTTCCGCAGCGTGCAGGTCTGGACGCCCTCCTCGCCGAGGCTGGGGAGGACGTCGGCGACGTAGGCCAGATAGGGCTGGTGCGGACCGACGAAGAGCACGCCACCCCGGTGGTGGCCGAGGCGGGGGTCGGAGTAGACGAGGTAGGCGGAGCGGTGCAGGGCGACGACGGTCTTCCCCGTCCCCGGACCGCCGTCGACGACGAGGGCGCCGGAGGATCCGGCGCGGATGACGGCGTCCTGGTCTGCCTGGATCGTGCCGAGCACGTCGCGCATCCGGGCCGATCGCGTGCCACCCAGGCTGGCGATGAAGGCGGACTGGTCGTCGAGCGCGGCGGCGTGCCCCGCGAACCCCTCCGAGGTGAACACCTCGTCCCAGTAGTCGCTGATCCGGCCGCGGGTCCAGCGATACCGGCGGCGGCTGACCAGGCCCATCGGGTTGGCGTGCGTCGCTCCGAAGAACGGCTCGGCCGCGGGCGAGCGCCAGTCCAGCAGCAGCCGGCGACCCGTGCTGTCGGTGAGGCCGAGCCGTCCGATGTACACCGGCTCGGGGTCGTCGGCACGGACGATGTGCCCGAGGCACAGGTCCAGACCGAAGCGGCGCAGGGTGCGCAGGCGGGCGGTCAGCCGGTGGATCTCCAGGTCCCGGTCCAGCGCCGCCTGGCCGGTGCCGCCCTTCGCCCTGCGCTCGGCATCGAGGCGGTCGGACAGGTCGGCGATCGACTGCGCGAGGCTCTCGGCGATCGCGGTGAAGTGCAGCTCGTCGTCGGCGATCAGCGCCGGATCGGCCTTGGCGATGAGGTTGTCGGGGAGGTCGAACGCGCTGGTGGTCAGGTGGTTCACGTCATCAGCTCCGATCTGAGGTCCGTGACCTTAGATCGGATCCCCGAGCCTCATGAGGCCGCCCGAAACCTGCTACAACTGAGCTGAGGGAGTCGCGTGCGGGCACTGCCCGTCCCGACTGCGCTCTTCCCCGTCCCGGTGACCGGTCGACCCGAGCCGCACCGGCCCGCTGCGGGAGTGAATGACGGTTCAGTCACGTTCCGTGTCGATCATGGGCGTGGGGGTAACGCGGTGTCATGGCAACAACTGATTCGACCAACACGGCCGGTGGCCGCACCACCGAGCACGTCCGCCGGGCGAACCCGATGGGCGCGCACGTCGCCACGGCCGGCGTCGTGGTCTTCCTGATCGCCACGTACCTGGACTGGGTGTCCACCGACGGTGAGCAGGGCACCACCGGCTCCGGCTACGAGACCGACACGAGCATCGCGCTCGTCGCGTTCGTGGGCATCGGTCTGGCCGTGGCTCTGCAGTACGCCCTCAAGCGCGCCCGGGGCCGCCAGCACCGCGGCCTCTCGCTGACCGCCCTGGCCGTCGGCATCGCCGCCGTCCTGCTGTCCCTGGGCTACATCGTGGACGCGCCCGGTGCCTTCGAGCGCGGTGCGGACCTCTCGCCCGAGATCGGCGCGTGGATCGGCCTGCTCGGCGGCATCGTGTGGTCGGTGGGCGCCGCCCTGCTGGCGAAGGAGCCCGAGGGCGACGACGACTGGAACGCCGACCACGGCCGCACGCAGGCGCGCGCCGCTCACTGATCCCACCGGCGCGGCCCGACCGGCCGCGCCGGGTGCTCCGCGACGGGCACCCACGCGCAGGCAGCCGCCGGCGCGTGGGTGCCCGTTCCGGTTGCGGGGCCGCGGCGAGACATCACACCTGTCGGTCGAGCGTCGGCCGCGCTCGGTTCGCCGGCGCCCACCGGGCCTCGACCGGCTCAGACGGCCGCGGCCACCAGGCTGGCTCCCAGGACGAGCGGCAGGGAGACGACGGCCCCGAGCGAGGTCGCCATCGTCAGGGTCTTCAGGCTGCCCTTGGTGGAGAGATCGAGCAGTGTGCTGAACATCCAGAAGAAGTTGCTGTTGACGTGGAGGGCGAACATCGCGCCCGACGCGATCGCCAGCGCGATGACGACCGGATCGACCGCCAGCGAGCCGACGATCGGCGAGATGATGCCCGCGGCGGTGATCGCCCCGACCGACACCGACCCGATCGCGAAGTGCAGCACCGCGGCGATGAACCAGGCGAGCAGGATGCTGAGGATCACAGGCGCGTTCTCGTCGGCGGAGAACAGGGTCGTGAGCGTCTCGTCCATGCCGCTCTCGGCGATGACCGCGCCGAGGGACCCGCCGACGCCCGTGACGAGCAGGATCTCGCCGGTCGTGTGGAAGCCCGCTGTGAGAACCGTGCCGACCCCGTCCGCGCCCAGCGACGGCCGGACCATGCCGAACGCGATCAGCAGCCCCACGAACAGAGCGATGTTCGCGTCGCCGAGGAAGGCGATCACCGGGTTCGAGAACTCCACCAGGCCGGCGATCGCCCCGGTCGCGATCAACACCAGCGGCACCAGGATCGGCAACAGACGCACCCACAGAGGCAACCGCGCGGCGCCGTCGGCCCGCGGCACGTCCTCCACCTCGTCGTGCGGACGCCCCTCCTCGACGACCACGTCCGGGTCGAAGTCGGTCTTGTCGTTCCAGTAGCCCCGCCCCAGCAGCAGCCGGAACAGGAACGTCGTGACCAGTGCGGTCGTCAGCCCGATCGGCAGCCCGTACAGCAGATAGGTCCCCAGCGGCACCTCCATCAGCCCGGCGATGGCGACCGCGGCGAGGCCGGGCACGACGAACACGTACCCGGCGAAGATGCCGATGGCCATGGCCCCGGCGAGCCACGGCAGGCCTATCCGGCGGTCGACGGCCGGCGCCGACTCCTTGGCCATCGGCGCAGCCAGGACGACCTGCACGTCGACGTAGATGGACGGGAAGATCGTGGACAGGGTGCCGGCCATCGCATACGGCAGGCGGCGACCCACTCGGCGGGCGAGAACCTCCACCAGGTCGTTGAAGGTGCCCATCGCGTGCAGCAGTGCCCCGATCAGGACGCCGAAGCCGATGAGCAGGCCGACCTCGGCCATGATCTCGCCGAACCCCCCGGTGATCTGAGCCACGGTGCCCTCGGCGCCCAGCCCGGTGGCGAGCCCGAGGTACACGCACGCGAGCAGCAGGGAGATGACCGGGTCGACCTTGAACCTGATGATGAGCACGATCGCGCCCAGGATCGCGATGGCAGAGTGCACGATCTCCATGGGCGTTCCCGCTCTGTGCGACCAGTGGCGACACCACGCTATGGGGACTGCGCCGGCCCCGCTGCCCACCGGCGGTACTCCTGCCGCGGACGACGCCGCCGCCCCGGCCGTTGCCGTTCCGACCTACCGCTCCGAACACCCGCTGTCTCCGGCCGCCCCACGGTCGGGAGACGCCTGCCAAGCGCCCGAGCCGACGAGAGTCGTTCCGAGGACCGGGCTTCAGCCCGGGCCGACGGGGTGGACGACGTCGTAGGCGCTGGAGAGCTTCTTGGGGACGACCATGCGCCACGCGTCGACGACGAGTTCGCGTGCCTCGGTCGGATCCAGTGCAGCGAGGTGGGCCTCGACCCAGTTGAAGCGCATGTCCGACGCCGTCGGCATCTGGAACTTGTGCGGGTCGCTCAGGACCAGCGCCTCCCGCTCCTCCTTGGGGAACGCGAAGCCCATCACGCTCTCATCCACGGAGAACGCCACGTAGACGATCTGCTTGACGCGGAACTTCAAGCAGCCGCGTACGTACACCTGGTACGAGCGCCTCAATTCGGTGCCCAGCGGCCGGACGTCCTCGATCGTCGCCATGTCAGAACCCATCCGTCATGGGCGGCAGGCCGCCTGTCCGCCCGCCTCCTGTCACACACGACGTGGTCTGCTGGGTCCCGTCCATCGGGGTCCGCTCCTTCTGCATCGCACACACCGTTTCGACTGCGACGGCGGGCCGGAGTCATCGGTTGTCGTGACCGAGGCGATGCGAAGGTGGGTGGCAACTCTGCCGCTGGGTGACGAGCTCTTCCGCACGGACTTCTTGCCTCTCCGTGACACCTACGTGCTCACGTGGATCGGCATGGCCGCCGGCGCATGCCGCAGGCGTCCGAACGGTGGACCAAGGGGAGCCGACGGAGGCCAGGCACGACCGTGATGGGGCGCTGGCGTGCAGCCGGCGCCTCGGAGGAGGCTCGGTGTGGCGCAGCTCCGACCAGGACAGGTGTCACCGCCTGTCCCCCCGTGGGCCGCTCAGAGCGGAGGGCGTTGTGACGATCATCTGGATCACCGAGGAGGACCGCCAGCGGGCTGCCGAGGTCCGGCGGGAGCGCATCGCGCGGGATGAGCTGATGATGTTGTTCTGCCAGTGGCTGCAGGCCCGTGCCGGGCCCGACGGTCTGGTGACCGTGCCGGAGCTCACGCCGCAGACCGAGGCGCGGCTGCTCAGGCTGCTGCAGCAGGGACGGTCGTGAGGCCGACCTGGGCACGGCGGGGATGATGGCCCGGCCCCGCACGTGGTGATGGTCAGGCCGGGCGTCGGTGTCCTGCATCGAGGCCGTGAACGCCTCGGGGCCCCGCTCCGCCGCCGCCGGGTCCATCTGAAGCCGTAGTCCTCGGCGCCATCCGCCTCAGAGCCGCCCGCCGCCAGCGCAGCGGCGCTGACCGCATCGACCTCATCGCGGGATGACACGCTGAAGCAGTACAGCGCCGACGTGTGTGTGGTCGGATCGGCGATCGGCAGCTTGGCCAACTCCGCGAACTTCTCACGGCTGATCTCACCCCGAGGCCGCGGTCAGGCCGGCATCTGATGCGGACACGGCCGGGGCCGATGCGACCGATCGGCCAGGCCGTCCAGCACGCCGTCCTCACAGCCGCGCATCCATGAGTGCAGCGTCTGCCCCACTGCTGGGCCACCGAGGTCACCGGATGGCCCTCGGCGATCACCGCCAGCACCGCCCGACAGCGCTGCCCAGCGACGTTCGACTCCCTCATCGAGGGAGCGTCGAGGATCAGCCGAAACAGCTGTCGACCATCAGCCGCACCACTGTCGGGGATCACCCGAAGCTCCGTGGTCGAGCATCAGGCGAAACAACACATCAGCGAGGTGGGCCCCGTGGGGATCGAACCCACAACCCGCGGATTAAAAGTCCGCTGCTCTGCCAGTTGAGCTAGAGGCCCTGCGGCGAGGAGTCTCCCACCCTCGCGCCGGCCGCTCAGAGGACATCGAGCAGGAAGAGGAAGAGCAGGGTCAGCACCGCCGAGACGAACAGCGACCCGAGGCAGCCGAGCCGGCTGGAGAAGAGGAAGAACACCCGCAGCCCGGTTCCCCCGCGAGCCCGGCTCGAACCGGAACTTCACGGTCCGTGTTCTTCATCACGTCGTATCACCTGTTCGGGGGATGCCTGACCAGGCCCATGGCTACCTAGCGTCACTGGTGCCCGATCGGGACCCCGCGCCGCACACGCGCCGGGGCACCGGACGGGGACGTCACCCCGCTGAGGGGTGGCCCTCCAGGCCCCGGCCCGGCCGCACCGTTCCCCCCGGAGCGGCCGGGCCGGACTCCAGTCCGCCTCATGCCGGTGGCGCGCAGACCCGGTCCACCAGGTCCCAGAGCAGCCCCTGCTGACCTTCGTCGACGGGCAGGCGCACCGGCACCGGCTCCTCGTCGCCGAGGACCACGCTGAGCGGGAAGACGAACGGCTGTTTCGTCTCGGCGAGCACGTGCGGCTCGCAGGTCACCGACGTGAACGTGACGTCGGCCGACACCTCGTCGTCCGCCGGCCCCAGCTCGACCGGCAACCCGTCCACCGCCACGTCGAAGACCACGCTCGGCCGCACGTCGACCACGGACACCGGGCGGTCGTCGTCCCCGTGCCGGGTCAGGACGACGGTGCCCGTGACCTCCTCGGCTCCGCCGGTGAGCCCGGTCAGGGCGACGTCGACGACCGCGCGCACCCGGGCGACCGCGCACTCCTCGCTGTGCACGAGCTCGAGCGCATCCCCGGTCAGCGGTACCAGGACCTCCTCGGCCGCACCACCGGCGCGGGCCACGGTCAGCCGGGCCGCCGCCGGGGCCGGCCCGGCCGAGCAGCGGGGTTCGCCGTAGGGCGTCGGGAGGTCGATGACCCGGCCCGGCGCGAACTCCGCGGTGACCGCGGTGACCGGCGCCGGCGCGAAACCCGGCGACTCGACCGCCACGGACGTGACGGTGAACGGCTCGTTCCCGGAGTCGGTGACGCGGACGTGCACCTGCCCGCCGACGGCGACGTCGGTGCGCAGCCGCACCACCTCCGCCTCGATCCCGGGCACCGTGGGCAGGGCCGGCGCCACGGACGTCGACGTCGCCGGCCGAGCCGCGGAGGGGTCGGCACCGCAGGCCGCGCAGAGCACGGCGGCCACCGCCACCGCCGCGCGCCTCATGGCGCCGGAGCGTAAGACCGCCCGGCGCACCCCGGGAGGTGCTACTCGTGCCGCCCCGGCAGCCTGGCCATCACCCGGCCGGCCTCCATGCGCACCTCGAGCTTCCCCTGCGGGTTGGCCGCCGGGCCGCGGCGCGGCTCGCCGCTGTCCAGGTCGAACGCCGACCCGTGCCAGGGGCAGACCAGGCACTCGTGGCCACGGACCTCCTCGACCGTCCCGTCGTACAGGGGCCCGGAGAGGTGCGAGCAGGGCCCGACCATGACGTCCACCCGCGTGCCGCGGCGGACGGCGACCAGCGGCACGTCGACGCTCGCGCCCTTCCCCGGCCGCCGGGCGGGCCGCCCCTCGGGCAGGTCGTCCAGCGGACCGAGGTCGATCCAGTCGGTGCTCAGCGCGCGGGCCGCGGTGATCGCGTGCGAGGCGCCGGAGGACTGCGCGTAGGACATGTGCCCGCCGACCGCGGCCGAACCGGTGGCGACGCCCAGGCCCGCGTACGAGAGCAGCCGGCCCAGCCCGTCCCGGCCGCGGCGACGGGCGGCGAGGGACCCGACGAAGAGACCGAGCGCGACGGTGTTGGCGGTCGCGTGCAGGGCGCCCAGCCGGCGCACGCCCACCTCCTGCTCCGCCCAGTCGGCGGCACCGGAGAGCGCGGCCGGCACCGCGGCGGCGACGCCGGTACCGATCAGCACGGTGGCCGCGGGGCGGAACCGCGGGACGGCGTCGAGCAGACCTGCCGAGACCCAGCTGCCCACCGGCACCTGGACCAGCACCGGGTGGAGGGGATGGCCGAGCCAGGTGCCGTGCAGGACGTCCTTGACGGCCTGCGGAAGCCCGGCCCGCACCGCGCGGCGGGCCGGCTCGATCGCCTTGTCGAAGGCCGCCACGTCCGACAACCGGTCCAACATCCCCATGAGGCTCATGTCGGGCCTCTACCCTGGGCGCGCTGCGACGATGCCGTCGGACCGCGCCCAGACGTGAGCGCCCGCACAGCCCCCGACCGGGTGACCAGGGAATAAGTGCTGGCCCACAGGAGATTGTCAGGGGCACCCTGGACCCTGCTCCCGTGACCACCGGAAGGACCGTCGTGACCTGCCCTTCGCTGCACACCCGCCGTCCGGCGGTCGGCAGCGCCGTCAGCAGCATCACGGCCCGCGTCCGGGCGGAGGACACCCTCGGCCAGTTCACCCGCTTCGTGCTGGTCGGTGGGGCGACGACGCTGGTCTACGCGGCCCTCTTCATCGCCCTCGAGGTGCTCGGGTACCTGCCCGCCCACATCATGGCGACGGCGGCGTCCACCGCGCTGGCCAACGAGATGCACCGCCGGCTCACCTTCCGCGCCGGTGAGCGCGTGCACTGGTTCACCGCGCAGTGGGAGGCCGGCGGCATCACCGTCATCGGCCTGTTCGCCACCAGCGCCACGCTCGGCGTCCTCGACTCGACGCTCAGCTCGGTGAGCATCTACCTGCAGGTCTCCTGCGTCGTCGCGGTCACGGCGATGATCGGGCTGATGCGCTTCATCGCGCTGCGGTGGATCTTCCGCGACCAGATCCCCGACACGGCCTGAGCACCGCACCCTCCCCCCGCGCTCACTAGCCTGGGCCGGGTGAGCGAGCCGAGTCCTCCCGGCCCGCCGCGCCGCGCCGCCCTGCTCCGGGGCGCTCGGCGGTGGTCGGTCCGGCTGCTGATCGCGCTGGCCGGCGCGCTGCTCGGCATCCTGGTGCTCGGGCGGGTGAGCGCTCCGCTGGGCCCGTTCGACGCGACGCTCGCCCTGCGCCCGGCCGGCGGCGGCGCCGACCTCGACGTCCCGCCCCTGGGCGCGCTCGAGGTCGACGCCTACGACGGCCCCCTGCGGCTGGAGATCCAGATCAGCCGGGTCGACGAGATCCGCGCGCAGGCCCTCGCCAGCAACCCCGCGCAGCTGGACGGCGTCGTCGACCGGGTCGCGGCCGACCTGCGGGACGCCGTCGAGCGGGTGGCCGTGCTCACCGCCGTCGCGGCGGTGGCGGGGGCGACGGCGACGTCCCTGCTGGTGCTGCGGCGCCGCAAGGAGCCGCTCATCGCGCTGGGACTGTCCACGGCGCTCGTGGCCGGGACCGCCGGGCTGGCGGCGGCGACCTGGCGGCCCGAGGCGCTGTCGCAACCGACCTACACCGGGCTGCTGATCAACGCCAACAGCCTGATCGGCAGCGCGCAGGACATCGTGGCCCGCTTCGACGCCTACCGCGCCTCCCTCGAGGACCTCGTCGGCAACGTCAGCACCCTCTACTCGGCCCTGTCGGCGCTGCCACCGCCCGGCGGCGGAGCCGCGAGCACGGTCGCCCTGCTGCACGTGTCGGATCTCCACCTGAACCCCGCCGGCTTCGACCTGGTGCGCCAGGTCGTCGACCAGTTCGACGTGGACGGCGTCCTGGACACCGGGGACATCACCGACTGGGGCAGCGAGCCGGAGAACCAGCTGATCACCGCCGTCGGGAACCTGGACGTCCCCTACGTCTTCGTCCGCGGCAACCACGACTCCGGGGTGACCGCCGGGCTGGTGGCCGCCCAGCAGAACGCCACCGTGCTGGACGACTCGGCGACCGTCGTGGCCGGCATCCGCATCGTGGGGACGCCGGACCCGCGGTTCACCCCCGACCAGAGCGCCGACGGCGACACCGAGACGCTGGAGGAGAGCGGGGAGGGCCTGGCCGCGTTCGCCGAGGGGCTGATCGAGCCGCCGGCGATCGCGATGGTGCACGACCCGGAGCAGGCGACACCGCTCGACGGCGTCGTCCCGGTCGTGCTGGCCGGGCACACCCACGAGCGGGAGGTCACCGAGCTCGACGGCGGCACCCGGCTGATGGTGCAGGGCTCGACCGGCGGCGCGGGTCTGCGCGGCCTGCAGGGTGAGTTCCCGGAGCCGCTGACCTGCACGGTGCTCTACCTCGACCCGGTCAGCGGCGAGCTGACCGCCTACGACGACATCACCCTCGGCGGCCTCGGTGAGACCGAGGTGACCATCGAGCGGGTCGTCGTCGCGCCGTCGGCGGCCGGGGACGGCACCGGCGGGTCCGACGGCGCAGGCACGGAGGAGGTCACGCCCCCCTCCCCGGCGGACTGAGGTCCCGGCCCTACCCTCGGTCCATGTCCGCGACGACGACGACCCGCGCCGCACGTCTGGCCGCTGCCGCCCTCGCCGGTGGGCTCGCGCTCACTGCCTGCTCGGTCACCTCGAACAACTTCTCGTGCAGCGGCAGCTCGTGCTCGGTGACGCTCGACGGGGACGGCTCGGAGGTCGAGATCCTCGGGACGTCGCTGGCCTTCGGCGGCGTCCAGGACGGGCGGGCGTCGCTGCGCGTCGGCGACGCCAGCGTCTCCTGCGCCCAGGGTGAGACGGTCAGCGCCGGCCCGCTGACGCTGGAGTGCACGACCGTGGGGACCGACTCCGTCGAGGTGACCGCCTCGCTGGGCTGACCGGCCGCCGGCGCCGGCTGCCGTGGCTCAGCCGCGGTCGGCCACCTCGAGCACCACGCGAGCGGGGCCATCCAGCGGGTAGACCCGGAAGGGCAACTCCGCGGTCGTCCCGACGAAAGCGACCGAGGTGCCCTCGAAGGTCGAGTCCCAGGCGACCTCGGCGACCACCTCGGTGCCGTTGCCGGGCAGCGGATCGGGGCCCGCCCACTCCTCGACGCCGGTGTCGAGCGGGTTGCCGACGCCGGTCAGCGTGACCTGCAGGACCGCGTCGCCGGCGACCTCGACCGGCGCGCCACTCCCCTGGGAGGTCGCCTGGTCGACGTAGCGGACGTCCCAGCCAGGCGTCCCGGTGCCGTCGACCTCGAACACCACCCGGTCGAAGCCCTCGTGCCGACCGGTCCTGATGTCGGTGACGGTGACCTGCGCGTCGGCGGACGCCTCCCCGGTGTCGGGGCGGACGTCCGCCGGGAAGGGTGGCGCGTCAGCCGGCGCATCGCCGCCGTCGTCGTCGTCGTCGCCGTCGGTGTCGGTGTCGCCGTCTGTTCCCCCGGTCGGCCCTCCCGTCGCCGGACCGGGGGCCGAGGCGGACGCGGTCGTCTCGTCCGGTGCCGCGCTGCCGTCCTCGCCGCACCCGGCGAGGAGCGCGACGGAGAGCAGCAACGAGCCGGCGAGCGGGACCGCGGGACGGGTCACGGCGTGAGCGTGACAGCCCTCGGCCTGGTCCGGAGGTCCGTGCAGCACGGGACGGTCAGAAGGGTGGTGGGTCGTCGGCGGGGTCGGGTGCCGGCGGTGGCTCGGGTGGGGGTTCGGCGAGCACGCGCGGGCCGAGCAGGTGCAGCTCTGGCGGGTGCTGGCCGGGTGGTCGGGTGGTGCGGGTCACGCCGCTGGGAGTGGTCACCGACACGGGTGGTGGTGGCCCGCAGCGCCCCGCCGGCGTCGGTGAAGGCGATGTCCAGGCTGCCGCCGGCCGGGGCCTGCGCCCGCCGGGACACACCGCGTCGAGCTGGGTGAGCAGCTCGCGCAGGTGCGCGGCGGTGATCGGCTGCCCGTCCACCTCCCCGATCGGGGCGGGGATGGAGCCGGGCGGCAGCAGCACCGCGGCGCCCGCGGCGTTGACGGGGGTGTACACCGCCGGGAGTGGCGCGCCCTCGGCCAGGAAGCGGGCCGGCGTCACCACGTCGATCGGCACGGTGACCTGGACGTGCGCGACCACCGGCTCCCGGTCGGTCGCCCAGGGACGCAGCACCAGATCCGCGAGCACGCCGGCCCGCAGCACGCCCAGCGGCCGCCCGTCCCCGGCGACCTTGGCCGCCCGAGCAGACCGTCGACGGCCTGCCGGCACGCGGACGCGAGCGCGTGCGGCAGCAGCGCCACCAGCTCCGACATGCGGTCACCGACCGGCCGCACGGTCACGTTCGCCAGCTGCGCAGCCTCCTTGCGGCGGCGATCGGACGCCGCTGCGTCGCGGGCGGCCAGCTCCCGCTGCACTGCCGCCTCCAACTGCTTGAGCGACAACTCAGCGGCCTGGGGCAGCACTGCGGCCCCAGGCCGCGGAGATCACCGCAGGATCGGTGTCGCGGGCCTTCCACCCCAGCTCCCGGGCCAGCACGCGCGCCCGCGACCAGTCCAAACCGGCCGTCGGCCAGTGCTGCCAGCGTCGCGGCCAGCGCGGTCGTCAGCGTGGTCGCCTGCTCGGTGAGCACGGTGGCGGCCGTCCGCGAGCAGCGGAGCACCATCGCCAGCTCGTCGGCGAAGAACTCACTCACACCCGGCGGCCGCACCGGCCCGGCCGGATCCTCGGGCGCCGCGGCACCAGGCTGCTCCGGCCGACGGTCCACCGAGTCGGGCCGGTCAGCGGCCAGCCCCGCGACCAGCTCCAGCTCGTAGGCGGCGAGCATGGACTCCAGCACCTGCACCCGCCGCAGCTCCAGCGCCTTCTCCTCCGGCGACCGCTCCGCGACCGGCAGCACCTCGGCCAGCCGCACCGGTCGCCCAGGGGGCGGCGGCAGCTCGGCGGGCAGCCCGGGATCGGCGACCGCCAGGCCGACCCCGAACCCGCTCTCGCTGGACACGGCTCGAACCCAGGCCGGGGGTACGACACCTTTCGGCGCTCTCACCAGCGGAGATGCGACCAACGCAGCGCCCGCTCGGGACACCGAGGGCACCCCGTGTCAGACCCGATCGGGAGAGCATGTATCGTTCTGTCCTGCCCCCGGCGAACACGAGCCCCCATCGTCTAGCGGTCCAGGACGCCGCCCTTTCAAGGCGGTAGCACGGGTTCGAACCCCGTTGGGGGCACGCACCACCAGCAAGGCCCTGTAGCGCAGTTGGTTAGCGCGCCGCCCTGTCACGGCGGAGGTCGCGGGTTCGAGTCCCGTCAGGGTCGCTTCCCCGGTGGAGACACCGGGAGGGGCAGGTAGCTCAGTCGGTACGAGCGCTCGCCTGAAAAGCGAGAGGTCGGCGGTTCGACCCCGCCCCTGCCCACACAGTCTCCCCTCCCCCGCTCAGCGGGGACGGCGGCGCAGCCGCCGCCATGCGCGCGTGGACCCCGGTCAGCCGCCGGTGCGGTCGGCGACGACCTGGGCGTAGACCTGCTCGTGCACGTCCTGCACGGCGGCGCGCTGACCGTCCCGCCAGGCGCGGTCGGCCGGGCGCGGGGCCGGCCGGGTGAGCGCGGCGGCGACCGCGGCGTCCAGCGAGACCGGGTCGAAGCCCTTCTCCTCGTCGCTGTCGTAGACGACCACGTCGGACCACTGGTCGGCGAACCACCCGCAGCTGGGCGCCACCACCCGGGTGCCGACGTCCCGGCAGATCTCCAGGTCGCGCGAGTGGGTGCCGCACTGCTCCGGCAGTACGGCGGCGTGCAGCTCCTGCAGCTGCTGCGGCCACGCCTCCGCCTTGAGCGGCGCGAACTCGAGGGTGTCGCCCGCCGCGGGTACCGGCGGGGGCTCGACGCCGTCGGCCAGGAACACCCGCAGGCGTCCGCCGCCGTTCACCGCACCCGCCAGGGCGGCCCGCACCATGCCCGAGGGGTCGGGCAGCGCCGGTCCGTGACCGCGCAGCGCCAGGCCGACCAGGCCGCGCTCCGCGCCCAGCCCGGGCACCGGCGTGGCCATCGAGGGGTGCGCCACGACGATCGCCGTCCGGCCGAACCGCTCGGCGATCTCGTCCGCCGCCCCGGGCGTGAGGGTGAGCACCACCTCGGCCGTGGCCAGCAGCGCGGTGAGGTGGGCGTCGTGCCGGCGCCGCGAGGGCTGCGCCGGGTCGCGGAGCTGGTGCACCGTCGTCACCAGGGGGACGCCGGTCCGCCGGATCGTCTCGGTCCAGCTGACCACCTCGTCCTCGGGCAGGTGCCCGTAGCCGGAGTGCAGGTGCACGACGTCGACCTGGCCGGCGTGCGCCGCGAGGTAGGCGGGGTCGAGCCACGGGCTCGGCTCGTGCGCCGGCCCGACGCGGACCACGCCCGCCGGCAGGACGGCGTCGACGTAGGCATCGGCGTGGGGGACGGTCACCACCCGCATCCCCCGAGGTCCGGGCACGCTCACGCGATCGTCGTCCTCCTGCGGCCGCGCTCTGCGACGGCAGGGGCGGTACGTCGTCGTCAACGGTACGGATCAGTCCGGTACCCATCATGCGGACGCCGAACCCGTGACGTCACCCTCGGTGCGCGCCTCCACCCGAAGGGGTCAGGTGCATCGACGCCAGGTGCGCGTGCACCAGGGTGATGGCCAGCGCCCCCTCCCCCACGGCCGAGGCGACCCGCTTCACCGACCCCGAGCGCACGTCCCCGGCCGCGAAGACGCCGGGCGCGCTCGTCTCCAGCAGCGCCGGTGACCGCTCCAGGGTCCAGGGCGGGTCGGCGTCCGGCGCGGTCACCGCGGTGCCGGTGCGCAGGAACCCCCACCGGTCGCGGGCGAGCGTGCCGGCCAGCCAGTCGGTGCGCGGCTCGCTGCCGATCAGCAGGAACAGGACGCCGGCCTCCTCGGTCTCCTCGCCGGAGTCGAGGTCGCGCACGGTGAAGGACTCGAGGAACTCGGTGCCGCGCCCGCCGACCACCTGCGCCCGCGGCCGGACGTCGATGTTCGGGATCGCCTCCAGCTCGCGGATCAGGTAGTCCGACATCGTCTCGGCCAGCCCGCCCCGTCGGACGAGCACCGTGACCCGGTCGGCGTACCGGGAGAGGTGCACCGCCGCCTGGCCGGCGGAGTTGCCGCCGCCGACGACGAAGACGTGCCGCCCGCGCATGGCCGGGGCCTCGCTGACCGCGGCTCCGTAGAAGACGCCGCGGCCGACCAGCTCCTCCAGCTCCGGGACGCCGATGCGCCGCCAACTCGCGCCGAGGGCCAGGATGACCGTCCGCCCGCACACCGTCGTCCCGTCGCTGAGACCGACGCGGATCAACCCGTCCTCGGTGCGCAGCTCCTTGGCGTAGCGCATGAAGTGGAAGGTGCTGCCGAACGCCCAGGCCTGCTGGTAGGAGTTGAAGGCCAGCCGGTTGCCGGTGATCCCGGTCGGGAAACCCGGGTAGTTGCGGATCATCGAGCTGGTCCCCGCCTGCCCGCCCACCGCCTCGGCCTCGACGACCAGCGTGGAGAGGCCCTCCGAGGCGGCGTAGACGCTGGCGCCCAGCCCCGCCGGTCCCGAGCCGACCACCACGACGTCGTAGACGGCGTCGGGGTCCAGCGGCTCGAACAGGCCGAACGCCTCGGCCACCTCGAGGTCGGTGGGGTCCTGCAGCACGGGGCGCTCGGGGTGGAACCGCATGACCACCACCGGCAGCCGCGGCGACTCCAGCCCCAGACCCTCGAGCAGCGCCTGGCCCCTCGGGGTGCCCGCCTCGTAGAAGCCGAGCGGGATCCGGTTGCGGTTCATCTGGTCGCGCAGGTGCTGGGACCGGGGTGCCCAGCGCTCGCCGATCATGACCACCGCCTCGCGACCACCGCCCTGCCGGGCGGAGTACTCGTCGAGGACCTCGGTGAGCGCCCGGTGGAAGTCCTCGTCGACCTTCTCCTCGGGCGCGTAGACCCACCGGTCGAGCTGGCCGAGGGTCAGCGCCTCGAAGATCGGGCGGGCCGTCTCCCAGGCCCCCCACCGGATCAGGGCGACCGCCAGGGCGCCGGGGTGGCGACCGTGCAGCGCCCGCAGCACGGCGAGCCCGTCGGGGTCCTCCGTCCCGAACCCGCCGAGGAGGGCGGCGACCGGCGGGTCGCCCCAGGCGGCGAGCGCGCCCGGCACCTCGTCGGCGCGGATGCAGGAGATGATCACGTAGTCGGCGCCGTAGCGCCGCTTGAGCTCACGGACGGTCGCCAGCCGGGGCGCCTCGTCCCGGCACACGACGACCAGGGCCGCGGGGTACGCCTCAGCCATGCCGCCTCCGCGCCGGGACCGGCGCGAGCCGCCACCCGGCCGCTCCGGTGCCGATCACGGCGACCACCATCGCGGTGAACACCCACGCCGCCGGGTCGGCCCACTCGACGGTGCCGGCGAAGCGCGCCACGGCCACGGCCACCAGGACGCCGAAGACGGTGTAGGCGATCGCCGCCGTCCGCAGCCGCTCCAGGTCGCCGGCCAGCGCCGCCAGCGCCGTCGCGACGCCGAAGGCGACCAGCCAGGCGGCCACCACCCGGGCGGTGAGCGGGGTCAGCGGCCACGGCCACAGCGTGGTCGCCGTCGACGGGACCGCGTACAGCGCCGCCCCGACCAGGGTCAGCACCACCGACTCCACCCCCAGCAGGCCGCGCAGCACGCGCGGCACCGGGTGCCGCGGCGGCGGGTCGGTGCCGGCCGTCCGCTCCTGCGGCAGCAGCAGCGCCAGCATCGCCACGGGGACGACGACGTAGATGGTCAGCCAGAACCAGGCCGCGCCCTGCGCGATCATCGACCGGTCGGCGAACTCGGCCGAGAAGTGGAACCGGTCCAGGTGCAGCAGCGTCGAGGCCAGCGTGATCACGACGAAGACCAGGATGGTCAGCAGCGGCACCCGCGTGCGCACCCAGACCCCGTCGCGGAGGGACAGCACGACCAGCACGCAGCCGGCCGCGTAGCCCGCGCCGAGGAAGGCCGCGGTCAGCGGCGGCTGGATGGTCCAGGCGAAGGTCTCGTCGGTCTGCGGCGCCAGGACGAACAGCGCGACCACCGCCAGCGCGGTGAGCACGCTGAAGGCGAGCAGCAGCACCCGAATGCCCGGCAGGAGAGTGCGAGGCGGCGCGGTCGGAGTCGGAGTGTGCGTGGCAGAGGCGTCCAAAGTGACCTCCCGTGCGCCTCGGTCCCCCGTGCACGGTGACGGACGGACGGACGAATCGAACCACCGGGTCAGCGGGCTGTCACGGCCTTTCCGCAGCCCGGGGCCGTCCCTAGACTCCGGGGAGGAGCGCCGGTCTGGGCGCCACCGACCGCGCCGGACGGGGAGGTGTCCGTGGTCGGACCGGAACCGGCGTCCGACGACGTCCCGCCGCCGATCGCCACCCCCGACCAGCGGCTGCGCGTCTTCGTCTCCTCGACGATCGAGGAGCTGGCCGAGGAGCGGCGCGCCGTCCGGACCGCGGTGACCCGGATGCGGCTGACCCCCGTCCTCTTCGAGCTCGGTGCCCGGCCGCACCCGCCGCGCGACCTCTACCGGGCCTACCTGGCGCAGAGCGACGTCTTCGTCGGCATCTACGGCGAGCACTACGGGTGGACCGCGCCGGGGATGACGATCTCGGGGCTGGAGGACGAGTTCGAGCTGTCGGCGGGCATGCCGCGGCTGCTCTACCTGCGCCGCGACGCGCCCGGCCGGGAGCCGCGGCTGACCGAGCTCATCACCCGCATCCAGGCCGAGGGCGGGGCCTCGACGACGCCGTACGAGGACCCCGAGCAGCTGGCCGAGCTGGTGGCCGACGACCTCGCCGTGCTGCTCACCGAGCGCTTTGCCGAGAAGGACGCGCCGCACCCGGGCCTGTCCTCCGGCTGGCTGCCCACCCCGCCCACGCCGATGGTCGACCGGGAGGCCGAGCTCGCGCTGGTCACCGGGATGCTCGCCGACCCCGCGGTGCGGCTGGTCACCCTCACCGGGCCGGGCGGCACCGGCAAGACCCGGCTGGCGCTGGCCGTCGCGGAGCGGGTGGTGCCCGACCGGGACGCCGTCTGGTGGATCGACCTCGCGCCGCTGCGCGACCCCCGGGAGGTGCCGGTCGCGGTCGCCGCGGCGCTGGGGGTGACCGCGGAGGGACGCCGTCCGCTGCTGGACCTGGTCGCCGAGCGACTGGCCGGGCTGCGCGTGCTGCTCGTGGTCGACAACGCCGAGCAGGTGCTGGACGCCGCGCCGTCGGCCGCGGCCCTGCTGGCCCGCTGCCCACACACCCAGCTGCTGGTCACCAGCCGCTCGGTGGTCGGACTGCGCGGCGAGCACGACGTGCCGCTGGGCCCGCTCGCCGTCCCCGACGCCGGTGAGGCGCGGCCCGACCGGGTCGGCGCGGCGCCCGCGGTCGAGCTGTTCGTCGCCCGCGCGCAGCAGGCCGCGCCGTCGTTCGCCGTGACACCGGAGAGCGCGGCGGCGGTCGCCGAGCTGGTGCGCCGGCTCGACGGGCTGCCGCTGGCCGTGGAGCTGGCCGCGGCGCGGGTGCGCGCCCTCCCGCCCGCGCTGCTGCTGCGCCGGCTCGGCCGGGCGCTGGACCTGCGCGCCGTGGACGTCGACGCGCCGGACCGGCAGCGCACCCTCCGGGACACCATCGCGTGGAGCCACGACCTGCTCAGCGAGGCCGAGCGCGCGCTGCTGGCCCGGCTGTCGGTGTGCGCCGGTGGGTGCACGCTGGACACCGCGGAGGCGGTCGGCGCCCGCGACGACGACCTCGACGTCGTCGACACCCTCTCGGAGCTCGTCGCACACAGCCTGGTCACCTCCAGCGACCCCGGCGCCGGTGAGCCACGCTTCCGGATGCTGGGACTGGTGCGCGCCTTCGCCGCCGAGCGGCTCCGCGAGCGGGGCGAGGAGGAGGCGACCAGGGAGCGGCTGGCCATGCACCTGGCCGACCTGAGCGCCGAGGCCGGCGCCGGCCTCTCCGGCCCGGAGCACGGGCTCTGGCTGGCCCGCCTGGAGGCCGAGGCCGCCGACCTGGAGGCGGCCCTGCGCTGGGCGGTGGACCACGACCGCGCCGAGCTCGCCGTCCGGCTGGCCGCGCCGCTGGCCCGCTGGTGGTGGGCGCGCGGGCTGCTCGCCGTCATGGCGGAGCTCGCCGAGCGGACCGCCGGCCTGCCCTCGGCCGCGCACCTCCCGCCGGACCTGGCCGGTCTGCTGCTGTGGGCGCGCGGCGCGACGCGGGTGGCCCTCGGCCGCGTCGAGGAGGCCCGGCCGCTGCTGGAGCGTCTGGTCGAGGACGCCCGGGCGCGCGGCGACCAGTGGCTGCTCGGCCACGGGCTCAACGGCCTGGCGATGACCCTGCCGCCCGGCGACGCCGAGCTCGCCCCGACCCTCGACGCGGCGGTCGCGGCGCTGCGGGCCAGCGGCGACACCTGGTCGGTGGCGTTCGCGCTGCTGTTCCGGGGTGCGGTCGCCGTGTTGGGCGACGCACCGGCCGAGGCGACCGGGCTGCACCGCGAGGCGCTGGACCTGGCCCGCACGATCGGCGACGAGCACCTGGCCGCCGCCTTCCACGACCAGCTGGCCCTCGACGCCCTGATGACCGGCGACCTGCCCACCGTGCGGGACAGCCTGGCCGAGGCCGCCGAGCTGCACCGGCAGCTGCGCGACCTGGAGGGGCTGGCCTACTGCCTCGACGGGCTGGCCGCGCTCGCCCTGGCCCTCGGTGAGCCGGCGATGGCCGCCCGGCTGGCCGGGTCGGCGGCTGCGGCCCGCCGTGAGCTCGGCGTCGCCGTCTGGCCGCCGCTGCAGCCCCTCGCCCGGCGGCTGTCCGACGCCATCGCCGAAGCGCTCGGCCCCGACGAGGACCGCCGCGAGCGGGCCGCCGGCGCCCGGCTGGACCCGTGGACGGCGCTGGACGAGGGGCTGGCGACGGTCCGGAAGGCGACGCCGGTCAGCGGAAGTCCTCCGGGCTGAACTCCCGGCGCTCGACCAGGACCAGCCAGTTGCCCGACTCGTCGCGCAGCACCGCCTCGACGCCGTAGGGCCGCTCGGCCGGCTCCTGCAGGAAGGTCACCCCCTTGGCCGAGAGCTCCTCGTAGGTCGCGCGGCAGTCGTCGACGGCCAGCCCGAGCCCGCCCATCGACCCCTTCTCCAGCTGGCCGCGGACGAACGCCGCGGCGTCGTCGTCCAGCGGCGGGCCCGGCGTCATCAGCGTGACCTCGAGCTCCGGCTGGCTGGGGTGGGCGACGGTGACCCAGCGGAAGCCCTCGCCCATGGTGAGGTCGGTGCGCGGCTCGAACCCCAGGACGTCGACGTAGAAGTCCCGGGCCTTGGTCTGGTCGAGGCAGTAGACGGTGACCAGCGAGATGTGGGTGATCATGCCGACGACGGTAGGGAGCGCCTGCGCCGTCCGGCTTCTCCCAGATTGCTCAGCGCGACCCGGTCGTCCCGGCGACGTCGACCACGCCGCGCATGAACAGGAAGCAGCCGGGCACGTGCGCGCCGCCGCGGGCCGCCCACCGGCCGCGGTAGGCCACCGGCGACTCCCCCACCAGCTGCCGGAACCGGGAGGAGAACGAGCCGAGGCTGGCGAAGCCGACGGCCATGCAGATCTCGGTCACGGTGAGGTTCGCCGAGCGGAGCAGGTCCTGGCCGCGCTCGACCCGCCGCCGGGTGAGGTAGCGGATCGGCGTCTCCCCGTAGGCGGCCTCGAAGCAGCGCACGAAGTGGTACTTCGACACCCCGGCCACCCGCGCCAGCCGGTCCAGGTCGAGGTCGTCGGCGAAGTGCCGGTCGATGTGGTCCCGGGCGCGGCGCAGGTGCACCAGCAGCTCGGCCGGGACGCCGCGGGACGCCGTCGCGGTCACCGCGCCGGCCCCGGCCCGGGGCCGCGCGCCCGGGAGCGCTCCCGCCGTGCCGCGGCGTAGGCCGGCGCGCGGAAGCGGGCCATCGGGCCGTCTGGCACCAGCCCCGGCGGCGGGTTCCGGACCGCGTCGAAGCGCACGTCGGGGTCGAGCGCGTCGACCGGACCGAGCAGCCGCAGCCGGGCGAAGGGCTGCCACGGCCCGCCGCCCCGGGCCACCGCGAGGGTGAACGCCGGACGGCGCCCGGCGACCGCGGCGGCCAGCGGCTCGGGTTCCGACGGGAGGGGGCCGGTCCCCGCCTCCGGCAGCGCGGCGAGCAGCAGCGTCCCGGCGGCGGAGCGGTAGCCCATGATCGAGGAGTAGACGGTCGCCGCGTCCCGCCGGGGGACGATCAGCCGCCGGGTGCGCCGGCCGCGGCCGGCGCTGGAGAGCAGCAGGTCCACCGGCCCGTCGGGGATTCGGACGGCGAGGCCGAGCGCGTCCGGGAGCGGCGCGGGCAGCCCCACGCTCCGGGACACCCGGACCACGACCCGCTGCTCCGCGGTCGCGGCCAGCCACGGCACGCCCCAGCCGTCCGGGCCGCCGGACCGCTCGAGGACGGCGTCGAGCACGACACCGCGAGGGTGCATCGGCTTCCCGCGCCGCCGGCGGGCCAGGGCACCGAGCGGGACGGCGGCAGCGCGTCCGGCCGTCCGGGGCAGGTCGGGCACGGGGTCCTCCTTCGCCGACGTCGACCGTCCCTTACCCGGTCGGGCACCACTTGCCCATCTGTGCTGATCCGACCGTGACGGGTGTGACCAGCGGGTCTGGGTCCGGCAGATCCTGTGCAATCGCCGGCTGCGGTCGGTCGGATCTGGCCCTGTGGCACGGAGCGGTCCGCCTCATATCGTCAGTACATGTTCACGACGCTCCTGGTTGTCGGCGGTGTCCTCGTCGGGCTCGTCGCCCTGCTCGCCCTCATCGTCAGCCTGAGCGCCCGCCCGACCACCTCCCGCGCTCCGGGTGCACCGGCCACCGGTACCGGGTGGGTGGCCGACACCGGCCGCAGCCACCCCGACGCCTGGGCGGCTCCCACGTCGGAGATCCCCGCGGTCCGCTGACCGCTCCTGGTTCCGGCGTCCCGGCGGCTGCGGGCAGCGCGCCGCCGGGACGCTCCGGGCGTGTGCGACGACGGACCGCGACGGTTCCCCTGTCCCGGAACGCCTCCGTACGTCATCATCGGACCGCGCCCGCCCGCTCACTCCGAGTGGGCCGGCCTCGGCGAGGTCGCAGATGGCACGGTCGGTCAGAGAACGCCGCCCCCACCCCCGTTGGCGCGCCGCCGGACTGCTGCTGGTGGTCCTGCCGCTGACCGGCGCCCTGGTCTCCGCGGTCCTCATGCCCTGGGTCATCGGGCCCGGGCTGGCCGCCAGCAGGTCGGCGTCGCTCCTGGAGCCGCTGCCGGTCGAGCTCACCGACGCCACCCCGCCCGGCAACACCGTCGTGCTCGCCGCGGACGGCTCGGTGATCACCTACTTCTTCCGGAACAACCGGACCCCGGTGGGGGCCGACCAGATCGCCGACGTCATGGAGCAGGCGCTGGTCGACATCGAGGACGAGCGCTTCTACGAGCACGGCGGGCTGGACCTCGAGGGCACCCTGCGCGCCCTGATGCGGAACCTGACCGCCGGAGCGGTGCAGGAGGGCGGGTCGACGATCACCCAGCAGCTGGTCAAGCAGACGCTGCTGCAGACCGCCACCACCCCCGAGGACCGGCAGGCGGCCACCGAGCAGAGCCTGGGCCGCAAGCTGCGCGAGGCCCGGCTGGCGATCGCACTGGAGGAGACGTACAGCAAGCCGGAGATCCTCACCCGCTACCTCAACATCGTCTACTTCGGCGAGGGCGCCTACGGCGTGCAGGCCGCCGCGCAGACGTACTTCGGCGTCAACGCCGCCGACCTCACCCTCCCGCAGGCGGCGATGCTGGCCGGCCTGGTGCAGACCCCGACGACCGACAGCCCGCTGGCCGACCCCGAGAAGGCCCGGCAACGGCGCAACGTCGTGCTCGAGCGCATGCACGCCCAGGGGCACATCACCGACCAGCAGCTGGCCGAGGTCTCGGCGCTGCCCGTGGAGACCGCCCCGGCGCCGGCACCGCCCAACGGCTGCGTCGACGCCGTGATCGGCGGCTTCTTCTGCGACTTCGTGCAGCGGCACGTGACCCAGGCGCTGGGCATCCCCCAGGACCGGCTGGAGGACGGCGGCCTGACCATCCGCACCACGCTCCGGCCGGACCTGCAGCGCTCCGGCGACGCTGCCGTGCTCGCCGCCCTCCCCCTGGGTGACCCGGTCGCCGCGGTCTTCACCGTGGTGGAGCCGGGCACCGGCAACGTGCTGGCCATGAGCTCCAACCGGGTCTTCGGCTTCGACGAGGCCGATCCGACCCAGGAGTCGGTCAACCTCAACGTGGCCGCCAGCAAGGGGTCCGGCTCGACCTACAAGGTGTTCGTGGCCGCATCCGCGCTTGAGCGCGGGATCCCGCCCTGGAACACCATCACGACGTCGAGCCCCTACACCTCCCGCGTGTACCGCAACGGCTTCGACCCCTACACGGTCGAGAACGTCGGCGACCTGCCGCCCACACTCACCATGGTGGAGGCGCTGGTCCGCTCCTCCAACACCTACTTCGTGGCCCTGGAGGACCAGCTCGGCAGCGTCGAGGGCCCGGTGCGCATGGCGCAGCGGATGGGCCTGTTCTCCCTCGACCCCGTCGCCGACCAGGTCGTGGCACAGAACCGCGGGTCCTTCACGCTGGGTCCGGAGGCGACCAGCCCGCTGGCGCTGGCCAGTGCCTACTCCACCCTCGGGGCGAACGGCACGCGGTGCGCGCCGGTACCGGTGGTCGACGTGCTCGACCGGTCCGGGCAGCCGCTGACCCGGGAGGACGGCGCGCCGGTGGGCAACGGCGCCTCCTGCACGCCCGACGCCGTCCCCCCGGCGGTGGCCACGACGCTCAACCAGATCCTCGTCGGCGGCTCGACGCTGCCGTACGGCACGGGACTGCGCGCGGCGATCCCCGGTCACCAGATCGCCACCAAGACCGGGACCGCCCAGGACCGGTCCTCCGTCGCCTTCGTCGGCTACACGCCGCGCTACGCCGGGAGCGTGATGCTGTTCAACCCCACGGCGAACGTGGACGTCGGCGGGTTCGGCGGCGGCCTCGCCGCGCCCATCTGGCGGAACGCGATGTTCCCCGTGCTGTCGGTGGAGCCGCCGGTGTTCTTCCCGCCGCCGGGCATCCCCCTGGGCCCGCCTCCGCCGGCACCCCCGCCGGCACCCCCGCCGGCACCCCCGCCGCCGAACGGCGGCAACTGACCCTCAGGCCCCGCTCATCAGCTCCGCGGCCCGCTCGCCGAGCATCACCGCGGTCGCGGCCGGCCCGCGCGAGGTCACCCGCGGCATGACCGAGGTGTCCACGACCCGCAGCCCCTCGACGCCGCGCACCCGCAGGTGCTGGTCGACCACGGCCCCGGGGTCGCCGTCCGGTCCCATCCGGGCGGTGCCGGAGAGGTGGACGGCGGTGGCCAGGTGCCGGGCGATCCAGCGGTCCAGCTCGCGGTCGTCGGCCAGGACGTCGTCGGGCAGGCCGGTCCGCTCGGCGACCAGCGGGGCCATGGACGGCGTGCGCAGCAGCTCGGCGCCCAGCCGCACCACCTCCCGCATCCGCCGCCGGTCGGACTCCTCGGTGAGGTAGCGGTACTCGATCCGCGGCTGCACGCCCGGGTCGGTCGAGGTCAGCGTCAGCCGGCCGCGGCTGTCCTCCCGCTGCAGCGCCACCCCGAGGAACATGTCGTCGCGGCGCCGCGCGGTGTCCAGCAGCCGGTGCAGCGAAGTGCCGCGCAGCGCGCGGAGGGTGGCCGCGGGCCGGCGCAGGACGGCACCCACTCCCGCCGCGGTGCCGCCCACCATCACCCGGCTGAACGGCTTGAGCCAGGGCAGCACCTCGAGGTCGCCGGAGGTGGCCGCGCCGTCCGAGGTGGCGTTGAGGACGCTGTGCAGCGGCGGCAGGTCGCGCGGCATCGGCAGCCGCCGCGCCGGCCGGTACGTGAGGTAGACGTCGGGGTGGTCGGTGCAGTCGGCGCCGACGCCGGGCAGGTCGGCGACCACGGCGATGCCGAGGGCGCGCAGCTGGTCGGCCGCCCCGATGCCGGAGAGCAGCAGCAGCTGCGGCGAGCCCACGGCGCCGGCGCTGAGCACCACCTCGCCGGCCCGCACGACGCCGTCCGCCGTCTCCACCCCCACCGCCCGGCCCGACTCGACGACGACGCGCCGCACGTGCACGCCGCCGCGCACGGTCAGCCCCGGGGAGCCGCGGCGCGGCGACAGGTAGGCCATCGCGGTGTTGGTCCGCACCCCGCGGACCACGTTGAACGGGATCGGCCCCCAGCCGGGCGCGGCGCCGGCGTTCTTGTCCGGTTCCGCGGGGAAGCCGAGCTCCTCGGTCGCCGCGCCGAACGCCTCGACCAGGGGGTGGCCGCCGCGCAGCCGGCCGACCGGCACCGGGCCGTCGGCGCCGTGACCGGGCCGGTCCCCGTAGTCCCGGTCGGCCTCCAGCCGCACGAAGGCGGGCAGCACCCGATCGGCGGACCACAGGTCGTTGCCGGCCGCGGCCCAGCCGTCGAAGTCCGCCGGCGTGCCGCGGATGAAGTAGCCGCCGTTGAGGGCGCTCGACCCGCCGACGACGCGCCCCCGCGGCACCGGGAACGTCAGCTCTCCGGTGAGGACGCCGGTGAGGTCCCAGTTCGCCGGGTGGCCGGGCACCGCGGCGCCCATCCGGGCGGCGTCGCGGAAGTCGGCGGGGAAGTCCTCGGGCCGGGCGTGGTCGGCGCCGGCCTCCAGCAGCAGCACCCGCCGGCCGGTGTCGGCGAGGCGGGCGGCCAGCGGGGCACCCGACGTGCCCGCCCCCACGACGACCACGTCCCACTCCGGCGTGGTCACAGGCCCAGGAGCTCCGGCAGGTCGAGCCGGCGCACCTTCCCGGTCGACGTCCGCGGCAGCTCGGCCACCCGGTGGAGGCTCTTGGGGCGCTTGGCCGGGCTCAGCCGCTCCCGCGCCCAGGAATCGAGCTCGCCGGGGTCCGCATCGCCCACGTAGGCGGCGACCACCCGCTGCCCCCACTGCTCGTCGGGCACGCCCACGACCGCGCTCTCCACCACCCCGGGGTGCGCGTCGAGGACGGCCTCAACCTCGGCCGGGTAGACGTTCACCCCGCCGGAGATCACCAGGTCCTCGCGGCGGCCGTCCAGCCACACGACGCCGTCGTCGTCCACCCGGCCGAGGTCGCCGACGGTGACGAGGTCCCCGCGCCAGGCCGCGGCGGTCTTCTCCGGCGCCCGCCAGTACTCGAACCGCGCCCACCGCGGCACCGCGCACCACAGCTGGCCGCGCTCGTCGGTCTCCAGCCGCCGGCCCGGACGGGCCCGGCCGACGCTGCCGGGGTGCGCCAGCCAGTCCTCCGGCGAGCAGACGGTGAACTGCGCCTCGGTCGAGCCGTAGAACTCCCAGACCGCGCCCTCGGGCAGCGCGGCGAGCACCGCTCGCTTCAGCGGCGCGGGGCAGGGCGCGCCGGCGTGCACGAGCCGCCGGAACGACGACCAGTCGACGGTCTCGGAGGGGCCATGGTGGCCACTTCGGCCCCCGAGGAGGCGGTGCAGGTGGGTGGGCACGCAGAACGTGGTCGTGGGCCGCAGCGCGCCGATCGCCTCCGCCGCGCGGGCGGCGTCGAACGGCCCGGGGAGCAGCACCTCCCCGCCGGCCAGCAGCGTGTGGACGGCGAACCGCAGCGGCGCGGAGTGGTGCAGCGGGGACAGCACCAGGTGCCGGTCGCCCGGGCCGAAGCCCCACAGGTCGATCTCCTCGGCGGCCAGCGCGCGGGCGTCGTCCTCGGCCAGCACGCCGGACCACACGCCCTTGCGCCGTCCGGTCGTCCCGGAGGTGTAGTGCATCGGCCGGGCCAGCGGCGCCTCGGCGACCTCGCCCTCCGCGGTGCCGGTCAGCAGCCGCGCCGGCTCGGCGCCGAGGTCCAGCCGCGGGTCGGCGTCCTCGGCGAGCGCGGCCCGCTCGGCGGCGGGGAGCGCGGGGTCGAGCACCACCGGGACGACGCCGGTGCGCAGCGCGCCCAGGACGACGGCCAGCAGCTCCGGCGAGGACGCGGCCGACACCAGCAGCCGGTCGCCGGCACGCAGGCCGGCGGCGGCCAGCGCCGCCGCCGCGCGGCGCTGGTCGCGCTCGCTGTCCGCGGCCCGGACGACGGCGACCCCGCTCACGCCAACCGCACCGGCCCGTCGAGCCGGCCCTCGACGCGCCCCTCGGCCAGCAGCTTGTCCAGGGTGGCGCGGGTCGACTGCGCGGCGGCCGGCCACACCTCGCGGGGCACCGCCGCGTAGACCTCGGCCACCAGCTCGTCGACCGTCCGCGGCCCCGTCCGCAGCGCGGCCAGCAGCTGCTCCTCCCGCATCGCCCGGTGCGCCAGGTAGAAGTCGAGAACCGCGCCGGGGTCCTCGGTGAGCTCCGGGCCGTGGCCGCAGTACAGCGCGCTCGGCCCCAGGTCGTGCACCCGGCGCAGCGACTCCAGGTAGGCCAGCACGTCGCCCTCGGGGTGGGTCACCACCGACGTCCCCCGGCCCAGCACGTGGTCGCCGACCAGCACCGCGCCCGACTCCAGCCGGAAGGCCAGGTGGTCGGCGGTGTGCCCGGGCGTGGGGACGACACCGACCGTCGTCCCGGCGAGGGTCAGCCGCTGCCCGGGCTCGAGCACGCGCCCACCGGGCCCCGCCACCTGCGGGTCCGCGGCGGCCACCTGCGCGCCGAGGCGGGCGCCCCACGGCAGCGCGGCCTCGGCGTGGTCGCCGTGGTGGTGGGTGACGAGCACGGCGACGCAGCGGGCGCCCCGCTCGGCCAGCGCGGCCTCCACGGCGGCCAGGTGGGCCGGGTCGTCCGGGCCGGGGTCGACGAGCGCGGCCTGCCCGCTGCCGGGCGCGCCCACCACGTAGGTGTTGGTCCCGTCGAGGGTCATCGGGGAGGGGTTGGGCGCCAGCACGCGGGTCACCAGCGGCTCGAGGTCGGCCGTGCGGGGCATGGCGCCGGGCGCCGGGAGGTCCCACGAGACGCGCGGGTCGGCCGGGATCTGCACGACCGGCACGCTAGCGGTGCCGGACGTCGGCCGCGGGAGCACCGGCGGGGAACGAGCGAGGAGCGGACGCGGGCCGATCGGTGACGCCTCCCCGCCCGGGCGCGGGTACCGGCTAGCGTGCCGCCATGCGAAAGCCCGCGACCCTGTTCCGCACGGCCGTCGCCGGAGCCGCTGCCGCCGTCCTGCTCACCGCCTGCGGCGGTTCCGGGGACGACGAGCCGGCGGCCACCTCCAGCGCGACGTCGTCGAGCCCGGCGACCTCCTCGTCCGCCGACCCGAGCGGGACCGCCGCGCCCGACCCGGCCGCCGCCGAGTTCTGTTCCCAGGTGACGACGGCGTTCGGGCAGCTCGAGTCCACCCTCGGCACCGCCACCGACGCGGAGGTGGCCGCGCGGCTGCCCGAGGTGATCTCCACGCTGGAGACGGTGGAGCCGCCGGCGGACATCGCGCCGGACTGGAACGGCATCCTCGACGCCCTGCGCCGGCTCGCCGACACCGCCGCCGGCCTGGACCTCAACACACCGGAGGGCCAGCAGCAGTTCAACGACGCCGAGGCCCAGGTGACCGCGGAGCTCGGCCAGGCCCAGACGAACCTGACCACCTACGTCGTCCAGAACTGCGCCCTCAGCACCCCGGCGCCGACGAGCTAGGGAAAGGACCCCCTGCCCCCACCGCTCGCAGGCTCGCGGCGGGACCCTGCAGGGGGCCTTCGTCAGCAGCCGCCGACGGTGACCCCGCGGGCCCGCAGCCACGGCACCGGGTCGATCTGACCGCCGTGCAGCGCCCCGCCGGGGTGCACCTCGAAGTGCAGGTGCGGGCCGGTGGACTGGCCGCGGTTGCCCACCTCGGCGATCTCCTCGCCGGCCGAGACCCGCTCGCCGGCGCTCACGAAGTAGCGGTTGACGTGGCCGTAGACGGTGACCGCGCCGTCGTCCCCGCGGATGTAGACCGCGTAGCCGAAGCCGGTGGCCGTCCCGGCCCGCTGGACCACGCCGGAGTGTGCTGCGTAGACCGGAGTCCCGATGGGCGCGGCGATGTCGACGCCGCCGTGCAGGGTGCCCCAGCGGAAGCCGTAGCAGCTCGACGTCCGGCCGGAGGTCGGCTTCACGTACGGGCCCGAGCCCCCGGAGGCTCCGCTGCTCGACGAGGACTGCCCGGAGGAGGACTCCCGCTCGACGGTGTTGCGGGCGGCGGCTGCGGCAGCGGCGGCCTCGGCGGCCGCGCGACGGGCGGCCTCGGCGGCGGCGGCTTCCTCGGCGGCCTTCTGCTGCTCCCACTGCTGGTAGGCGTTCCGCGCGCCCTGCAGCTCCAGCAGCCGGATCTGCGCGGCCTGCAGCTGCTGGTCGTAGCTGGCCTTCTGCGCGGCGACCTGGTCGTAGGCGGCCTGCTGAGCGGCCAGCTGGCTGTCCGCGGCGGCCTTGGCCGCCTCGGCCTCGGCCTCGGCGGCGGCCATCTGGTCGCGGGCGGCGCGGGCGCTGGAGTCGGCGTTGGCCTGCTGCACGCGGGCGACCTCGAGCTGGCCGAGGACGTCGACCTGGTTGGCGGAGACGAAGTCGAGCATGGCGGCGCGCTGGACCAGCTCGGCCGGCCCCTCGGCGTCGAGCAGCACCGCAGCGGTGGAGAGCGAGCTGCCGTTCATGTAGCTGTCGCGGGAGAAGCCGGCGATCCGGGACAGGGCGGCGTCGACGGCCGCGGCGGCGACCTGCAGCTCCGCCGCCGTCCGCTCCGCCTCGGCCTGCGCGGTGACGAGGGCCTCCTCGGCGACGAGGTAGGCGACGCCGGCGGCTTCGGCCTGGTGACCCACCCGCTCGAGCTCCCCCTCGGCGGTGGCGACCAGCGCGGCGATCCGGCCCACCTCGGCGGCCGCGGCGTCCTGCGCGGACTGCGCCTGCCCGAGGTCGCTGTCGGTGGGGTTGGGCGGCGGCGCGGGGACCGCACCGGCGGGCGCGGCCGAGCCGAACAGGACGGCTCCGGTCACCGCTCCGGCGAGCAGGGCCCGCACCGCGGTGGCGCGCGTCCGAGAGCGGCGCGCGGCGGCCGGAGAGGCCTCCGCTCCGCGTCGGCGGGCACGGCAGTGCAGCATGTCGCTCCCTGGGGAAGAGGGGTGCGTGGGGGCTGGCGCAGCGTCGCATCGTCACATCGAGTAACAAAGGCAACACGCGGCACGGTTGTCACACCGTGCTCACGGGAGCGCCCGCTCCCCTCCTGTCCCTTCAGTTCTCGTCACCCCGAGGGGTGACCTTGAGGGCAGGCGAGCGGGTTTCTCGGCAGGCCACCCCGGCGCCGCCGGCGGTGCGGCGGGGCACACGCGCTCAGCGGGTACCGGCGGAGGCGAGGTCGGCGATCGCGTCGACGTTCGAGGCGTCGACGATGCCCGGCCCGGTGAGGACCGGCCGGCCGCCGCCGACGGTGTTGAGGTTCTCCGCGTAGAGCGTGAGCATCACGATCGGCAGGTAGCCCTGCTCGTACTGCTGCTGGTCGACGGCGAAGGAGATGTCCCCGGCCTGGATGCCGCGGATGACGTCCTGGTTCAGGTCGAAGGTGGCGATCTGCGCGTCGGACCCCGCGTCGGACGCTGCGGCGACGGCCACCGCGGCGACGGCGGAGTTCAGCGTGAGGACGCCGTCGATGCCCGCGTCGGTCTGCAGCTGCGAGGTGATCGCCGACCGCGCCGTCTCCAGGTCGTTGATGTCCACCTCCAGGAGGACCGGCTCCCGGCCCAGGCCCTCGGCCGCGCCGGCGCACCGCTGCTCCAGCCCGACGTTGCCGGCCTCGTGGACCACGCAGAGCACGTCGTGCGCCCCGTCGGCGGCCAGCCGCCGGCCAGCGCCGCGGCCGGCGATCGCCTCGTCCTGGCCGACGTGGCCGATCGCGCCGAACTCCGCCGACCGCTCCCCGCCGGAGTTGATCGTGACCACCGGGATCCCGGCCTCGACGGCGGCGGCGATGGAGTCGTGCAGCGCGTCGGGGTTGGCCATCGAGACGACCAGGCCGTCGACGTCCTGGTTGACCGCGGCGTCGACGAGCTGCGACTGGCGCTGGGGGTCGCCGTCGCCCTGGTAGTCCACGGAGACGCCGAGGTCCTCGCCGGCGGCGTCGGCACCGTTCTGCACGACGTCCCAGAAGGCGTCTCCGGCCGAGCCGTGGGTGACCACCGAGATCGTGAGGTCGCGGTCCCCGCTGTCCTCGCTCCCGCCCCCGCTGCCGTCGTCGGTCGAGCAGGCGACCAGCAGCAGCGGCGCGGCGACGGCGAGAGCCAGCAGTCGCTGGGGAGCAGCCATGGTCGACCCCCGGGAGCCGTCGGGGTGTGCGATCCCAGGATCATGCCCGCCCGCCGGCGGGGCCGGGCGGGAGGCCTGCGTCCCGGGCCCCGGGCGACGGACCCCGATCTAGGCTCGCCGCGTGGACGTTCTCGGCTCCGGGCACGAACAGGTCGTCTTCTGCTCCGACCCCGGGTCCGGGCTCCGCGCGATCATCGCGATCTACTCCACCGCGCTCGGGCCGGCGCTGGGCGGGACGCGCTTCTACCCCTACCCCAGCGAGGAGGCCGCGGTCGCCGACGCCCTCGCCCTGTCCAGGGCGATGGCCTACAAGAACAGCCTCGCCGGGCTGGACCTCGGCGGCGGCAAGGCGGTCATCATCGGCGACCCGCACACCGACAAGACCGAGGCGCTGCTGCGCGCCTACGGCCGCTTCGTCGAGGCCCTGGGCGGCCGCTACCTGACCGCGTGCGACGTCGGCACCTACAACGCCGATCTCGACGTCGTCGCCCGCGAGACCCGCTTCGCGCACGGCCGGTCGGAGGCCAACGGCGGCTGCGGCGACTCCTCGGTGCTCACCGCCTTCGGCGTCTTCCAGGGCATGCGGGCCGCCGCGCAGCACCGCTGGGGCAAGCCGTCGCTGGCCGGGCGGACCGTCGCGGTGGCCGGCGTCGGCAAGGTGGGCAGCTGGCTGGTCGACCGGCTCGTCGAGGACGGTACCGACGTGGTCGTCACCGACGTCGACGCCGGCGCCGTGGAGCGGGTGCAGGCCCGCCACCCGGCCGTGGACGCCGTCGCCGACACCGCGACGCTGGTGCGCACGCCGTCCGACGTCTACGCCCCCTGCGCGCTCGGCGGCGCCCTCGACGACGAGACGGTCGCGGTGCTCGAGGCCGAGGTCGTCTGCGGCGGGGCGAACAACCAGCTGGCCCACGACGGCATCCCCGACCAGCTCACGCGGCGCGGCATCCTCTACGCGCCCGACTACCTGGTCAACGCCGGCGGGGTGATCCAGGTCGAGGACGAGCGGCACGGCTTCTCGTTCCCCCGCGCCGAGGCCCGGGCCGCCGGCATCTTCGACGTCGCCCTCCGGGTGTTCCGCACCGCCGAGGAGCAGGGCGTCTCCCCCGCCGTCGCCGCCGACCGGCTCGCGGAGGAGCGGATGCGGTCGGTGGGCCGGCTGGCCCAGATCCGGCTGCCGCGCTGAGCGCCGAGGCCGTTCGCCCCTGGCCCCGGCACGGGGGACCCACGAGGCTGGGCGCGGTCCCGCCGCAGGCGCGGGCCCGGCCCGGGACGCGCTGCTCGCGACGGCGCCCGGCGCCTCGCCGTCGATGTGGACGGGGGCGCCCGGACGGCTGAGGAGGTCGTCATGGGACAGGCACGCGAGATCGCGGACCGCATGACCGAGGCGATCGTGCGCGGGGACGCCGATGCCCTGCGCGGGCTGTACGCACCCGACGCGGTCGCCGACCGGCCGGAGGGACCCCGGCTCGAGGGCGCCGACGCGATCACCGACTACCTGTTGGGCTTCCGGCGCGGGTTCCCGGACATGTCGTGGGAGAACGGCCGGCAGTTCGAGAGCGGCGACACCGCCATCGACGAGGGCTACATCGTCGGGACGCACACGGCGACGCTCACCTCACCGGAAGGTGAGCTGCCCGCCACGGGCAAGGCCATCCGGGTCCGCGAGTGCGACATCGTCACCGTGCGGGGCGGCGTGGCGGTGGAGCACCACTTCTACTACGACCAGCTGGACCTCCTCACCCAGCTGGGACTCGCCGGGTCCGACACGGCCGGCGCAACGGTGCCCGGGCCGCGGGCGGCCACCGACCAGGCACGGGCCGGGTCGACCCGCTGACACCCGGACGGACGGGTCCGGCGGCGCTCGCGGCCCCCTGACGAGGGACAGCGGGGGGAGACCCGTGCCCGCCGTCGATCCGTGTCGTAAGCTCGCTGGAGACACAATCACTCAGTCGGGGTCGCCACGCGGGCCGTCCAGCCCGGAGCTGGGCTCCCGTACTCCGTAACGAGGGGGTCGAGCCGATGGGGCGCGGCCGAGCGAAGGCCAAGCAGACACGCGTGGCCCGTGAGCTCAAGTACAGCTCACCGAACACCGACCTCTCCGCGCTCCAGCGCGAGCTGGCCGGTTCACCATCGACGTCGTACACCGCTCCTCACCGGGCGACCGACGACGACGAGGACGACGACGAGTACACCGACCGCTGGGCGGACGACGACACGGACGACGACTGGGCAGCCAGCCGTTGATCCGCGCCTGACGCGCGCGGTCTGAGGCGACGACACCGCGACTCCCTCCGGGGAGCCGCGGTGTCGTCGCACGTCCCCAGCCGTCCACGTGGCCACGTCCCGAGGCTCGCGCCGAGCGTGCGAGGCGTGAGGACGGGGTCCTCTCTCAGCGGTAGGAGCCGACCAGGGAGGCGGCGGCGTCCCCGCTGCGGGGGCCCACGGTGCCGGCGACCCAGGCGGGCACGCCGCGACCGGTGAGGGTGGCCACGACGCCGTCAGCGGCCTCGGGGGCGACGACGGCGACCATCCCGACGCCGCAGTTGAACGCCCGCTCGGACTCCGCGCGGGGCACGCCGTGCTCCTCGAGCAGCGAGACGGCGGCCGGCAGCGCCCACGTGCCGCGGTCGAGCACCGCGGCCAGCCCGTCCGGGACGACGCGGGCGGTGTTGCCCGCCAGCCCGCCGCCGGTGATGTGCGCGTAGGCGTGCACGCCCTCGACGCCGAACTCGGCGACCAGCGCCAGGCAGTCCAGCGCGTAGATGCGGGTGGGCTCGAGCAGCTCCTCGCCCAGCGGCCGGTCCAGCCCGGCCGGCGTCGCGGCCAGGTCCAGGCCCGCGGCGGCGACCACCTTCCGCACCAGCGAGTAGCCGTTGGAGTGGAACCCGGAGGACGCCATCGCCACGACGACGTCGCCGTCGCGCACCCGCTCGGGGCCCAGCACCGCGTCGGCCTCCACGACGCCCACCGCGGTCGCGGCGAGGTCGTAGTCGTCGGGCGCCATGAGGTCCCCGTGCTCGGCGGTCTCGCCGCCGACCAGGGCCGCGCCGGCCTGCGTGCAGCCGGTGGCGATGCCGGTGACGATCGCGGCGATCCGCTCGGGGACCACCCGGCCGCAGGCGACGTAGTCCTGGAGGAACAGCGGCTCGGCCCCGCAGGCGACCAGGTCGTCCACGACCATCGCGACCAGGTCGATGCCGACGGTGTCGTGCCGGTCCAGCGCGCGGGCCACGGCGATCTTGGTGCCCACCCCGTCGGTCGAGGAGGCCAGCAGCGGACGCCGGTACGTGGTCGTGTCGAGGGCGAACAGGCCGGCGAACCCGCCGAGGCCGCCCACGACCTCGGGCCGGTTGGTCTTCTCGACCGCCGTCCGCATGAGCGTGACGGCCCGCTCGCCTGCGTCGATGTCGACGCCGGAGGCGGCGTAGGTGAACTCGCCGTCCACGGCAGGGCTCACGGGCGGGTGAGCGCGTCGTCGGCACCGCCGGGCACGGTGGCGCTGCCGGCCTGCTGGCCGGTCCAGCCGCTGACCGCGCGGGTGCCGTCGACCCGACGCTCGATGCCCTCGAGCACGTGCTTGCCCAGCACCTCGCTCTCCCCGAGGGAGATCGGGTACTGGCCGGTGAAGCAGGCGGTGCACAGCCGGTTGACCGGCTGCTCGGTGGCCGCGATCAGGCCCTGCTCGGAGACGTAGCCCAGCGAGTCGGCGTTGATCGAGGCGCGCACGCCGTCGACGTCCAGGCCGTTGGCGATGAGCTCGGCGCGGCTGGCGAAGTCGATGCCGTAGAAGCAGGGCCACTTCACCGGCGGCGAGGAGATCCGCACGTGCACCTCGAGGGCGCCGGACTCGCGCAGCATGCGGATCAGGGCCCGCTGGGTGTTGCCGCGCACGATCGAGTCGTCGACGACGACCAGCCGCTTTCCGCGGATGACGTCGCGCAGCGGGTTGAGCTTGAGCCGGATGCCGAGCTGCCGGATGGTCTGCGACGGCTGGATGAACGTGCGGCCGACGTAGGAGTTCTTGACCAGGCCCAGGCCGTAGGGGATGCCGGAGGCCTCGGCGTACCCGACCGCGGCGGGGGTGCCGGACTCGGGGACGGGGATCACCAGGTCGGCGTCGGCCGGGTGCTCCTTGGCCAGCCGACGGCCGATCTCCACCCGGGCGGCGTGCACGCCGCGGCCGCTGATCGTGGTGTCGGGGCGGGCCAGGTAGACGTACTCGAAGACGCAGCCCTTCGGCTGCGCCGCGGCGAAGTGCTGGCTGCGCAGGCCGTCCTCGTCGATCGCGATGAGCTCACCGGGCTCGACCTCGCGCACGACGGAGGCGCCGACGATGTCCAGGGCCGCGGTCTCGCTGGCGACCACCCAGCCGCGCTCCAGCCGGCCCAGCACCAGCGGGCGCACGCCCTGCGGGTCGCGGGCGGCGTAGAGCGTGGTCTCGTCCATGAAGGTGAAGCTGAAGGCGCCGCGCAGCTGCGGCAGCACCTCCATCGCCGCGGCCTCCACCGAGAGGTCCGGCCGGGCGGCGATCAGCGCCGTCACCAGGTCGGAGTCGGTCGTGGAGGCGAAGGCGCCCGGCACACCGGCGTCGGCGGCCCGGCTGGCCAGCTCGGCGGTGTTCACCAGGTTGCCGTTGTGGCACAGCGCCAGGCCGGTGCCGGCGTCCGTCGTCCGGAACGTCGGCTGGGCGTTCTCCCACGTCGAGGCGCCGGTCGTGGAGTACCGGGTGTGGCCGACGGCGAGGTGGCCGCGCAGGCTGCCCAGCGTCGCCTCGTCGAAGACCTGGCTGACCAGCCCGAGGTCCTTGTAGACGACCACCGAGGCGCCGTCGGAGACTGCGATCCCGGCGGCCTCCTGACCACGGTGCTGCAGGGCATAGAGACCGAAGTAGGTCAGCTTCGCGACCTCCTCCCCCGGCGCCCAGACCCCGAAGACGCCGCAGGCGTCCTGGGGACCGGGAGAGTGGGGGTCGAGGTCGTGCGTCAGCCGTCCGTCACCGCGTGGCACGCAGACCACGGTACCGGGGCGGGCTCCGTTCCCGCGGCGCCCCACGGTGACCGTGCCCACGTTCCGCGGTCCGAGGGGTCGTCACGGCCGGGAACCAGGACGGCGACCGGCGCGTTGACCCCCAGCCCGTGCCCCGCCGATCCGGAGGTGTCCGTGCCGGTCGCCCTCACCACCCTGCCCTCCGTCGCGGACCAGGCCGAGCGGCTCGTCGCCGTCGGGGCGCACGAGGTCGCGGGGGTCTCCGCCGCGGACCTGCGCGAGGTCGCGGCGGCCGCGCGCGACCGGTGCGGGCTGCTCGTCCTGCACCCCGACCGGGCGCCCGCCTCGGCGCTGGCGCCGTTGCTGGAGGTGCGGGGCCGCCGCGGCTTCGTCGTCGGCGACATGACCGACGTCGACGCGTTCGCCCCCATCGCGGACGTGGACCTGCCCCCTGGCCCGGTCTACCTCGTCGAGGGGCTCGACCGCGGGGACGCCATGGCGAACTGGAGCCCGGACGAGGCCCTGCCGGCGGTCACCGGTGCCGGCCGGACGCCGCTGACCCTCGGGGAGGGCGTGCAGTGGGTCCTGCAGGCCCCCGAGGTCCTCGACCGCAACCACTGCTTCATGACGATCGGCTCCCGGCGGCGCAGGCCGAACGGCACGCTCGACGCCCGGACGCCGGCGCTCTGGCTCAGCAACGGGACCGGCCGCGACGGCCGCGAGCGGCGGGACGCGCCCAAGGTCGGCTGGTGCTGGGCCGGCAACCGGCACACGTGGCTGGGCTTCGCCTCCGCCCAGCGCCGTGTGCCGGTTGCCTGAACCTCAGTTGATGTTGTCGACCTCGGCGGCGACGGTGGTGTCGTCGCCGTGGCCGGTCTTCACCACGGTGTCGCCCTGCAGCGTGAGCAACCGCGACCGGATCGAGCTCAGGATCGTCGGCTTGTCGCTGTAGGAGCGCCCGGTGGCGCCGGGGCCGCCGCAGAACAGCGTGTCCCCGGTGAACACCGTGTTGAGGTCGGGCGCGTGCAGGCAGGTGCTGCCCGGCGAGTGGCCGGGGGTGTGCAGCGCCGTCAGCGTCGTCCCGGCCACCTCGAAGCGGGTGCCCTCGGCCAGCTCGGAGTCGGGGGCCGCGTCGGGGTGGACGACGTCCCAGAGCATCCGGTCGGCCGGGTTGAACCAGATCGGCGCGCCGGTGGCCTCGCGGAGGTCGACCGCGGCGGTGATGTGGTCGTTGTGCCCGTGGGTGAGCACGATCGCCGTGACCGTGCGCCCGCCGATCGCTTCGACGATCGGCTCGGCGCGGTGCGGGGCGTCGATGACGAGCACCTCGCTGTCGTCGCCGACCAGCCAGACGTTGTTGTCGACGTCGAAGTCCTGACCGTCGAGGCTGAAGACCCCGCTGACGACGGTCTTGTCGATCCTCGCCGTCACTTGAAGACCACGACCGACCGCAGCACGTCGCCGTGGTGCATCTTCTCGAAGGCGGACTCGACGTCGTCGATGCCGATGGTCTCCGAGACGAAGGCGTCGAGGTCGAAGCGGCCCTGCAGGTACAGGTCGACCAGCATCGGGAAGTCGCGGGAGGGCAGGCAGTCGCCGTACCAGGAGGACTTCAGCGCACCGCCGCGGCCGAAGATCTCGATCAGCGGCAGCTCGATCGTCATGTCCGGGGTGGGGACACCCACCAGGACGACGCGGCCGGCCAGGTCGCGGGCGTAGAAGGCCTGCTCGAACACCGCCGGGTGGCCGACGGCGTCGATCGCGACGTCGACCCCGAAGCCGCCGGTGTGGCCCTTGATCGCCTCGACGGCGTCG